>JANOYJ010000472.1:0-2432 GCA_031428815.1 Phyllobacterium sp. | reverse complement strand
TATACGCTCTTTCTACCAACGCTGGTGGGACCTGATGCGGATATCGTGCAGCATGGTATGTTCGGTGTGGCAGCTCTCAGACCACAGGCGTTGTTCGGGTTTGAAGCCGCACCCCTGATTCACGGCGTCGTTTGGAGCTTGCTGTTTAACATCTCATTTTATGTACTCGGATCACTCTCGCGCCAGTCCAGTCCGCTTGAACGTATTCAGGCATCAATTTTTGTCCCGCGCGATATGACGCCGATGCCGAGCCTTCGCCGATTGCGCACTCAAGTCACACTTGACGAATTAAAAGCGACGATTGCGCGCTATATCGGCGAGGAACGCACTGAGCGTTCTTTCCAGACGCACGAGAGAAAAGAGGCCCGTAGTTTCTCCGGCAGCGCCACTGCGGATTTAGCGGCAATCCGGTTTTCGGAACAATTGCTTGCCAGCGCGGTCGGATCTTCGTCCTCACGGCTCATTCTGTCGTTGCTGTTTCAGCGCAATGACACATCACCGTTCAATGCCTTCAGGCTTTTGGATGACGCCAGCGATGCGTTGCAGCAAAACCGCGACCTTTTGCAGATCGCTCTCAATCAAATGGAACAGGGCATCACGGTGTATGATCGTGATTTCCGGCTAACTTTGTGGAACCGACAGTTCCGAACGCTTTTCGATATGCCTGACGAGTATGGGCAGGTCGGCGTGTCGCTGATTACAATCCTTTCGCATCTCAGCGAGCGTGGTGACATTTCCCGACAAGTCGAAAAGACAATGATCGATCACCTTAACGAACATGGCAAGGCGTGGACCGTTGAGTTGACCAAGCTTGGCCGTATTATCGAATTCCGCTCCAATCCCATGCCGGATGGCGGTCTGGTGGCGACCTACTCTGACATTACAGCGCGAGTGGCGTCAGACGCGGCGATGAAGAAACTGAATGAATCCTTGGAGCAAAGGGTCGGCGAACGCACTTTGGAACTCAGCCGGGTTAATGATGAACTGTCCCGCGCACAACATCTGGCGGAAGAGGCCAATATTGGTAAAACCCGATTTTTGGCAGCCGCAGGTCACGACATCTTGCAGCCGCTCAATGCGGCGAGGCTTTACAGTTCGTCGCTCACAGAGCGTCTTGGCAACTCCGCAAACGAGGCGATTATTGGCAACATCGAATCGTCATTGGACGCTGTTGAGACAATATTGGGGGCGGTGCTCGACATTTCACGACTGGATACCGGTGCGCTAAAGCCAACGATATCCACTTTTGCGTTGGGAGATCTATTGAAGCAGATCGAAACTGATTTCAGCCCATTGGCAAAGACCAAAAAACTGAAATTGAGAATAGTGGGGACTAGTTTATTTGTAAAAACCGACCGCAATCTGTTGCGACGGCTCATTCAAAATCTGGTTTCTAACGCTGTCAAATACACGCCAAAAGGAGGCGTGGTCGTCGGTGTAAGGCATCGATTGACAGGCCCCGAATTGCAGGTCGCCGATACCGGTATCGGCATTGCAGCGGACAAAAAATTTCTAGTGTTTCGGGAATTCACCCGTCTTGATGAAGGTATCCGCGAGGCGGAGGGGCTTGGGCTTGGTCTGTCGATTGTTGACCGCGTTGCGAAAGTTTTGGGACTTCCCGTCATCGTGCACTCTGACCCCGGTAAGGGGACGGTCATGATTACAGACCTTCATTCTATCGTGACCGCCGCGGAAGTTGGTATTGTTTCGAACACCGTGCCGCTTGCCGTGAAAGGCTACCTGCCAGCGATCAACGTGCTTTGCGTGGACAACGACAAACGTATACTCGGTGGCATGACAAGTTTGCTGGAGGGCTGGGGCTGCAAGGTAGCTTGCGCAAGAAATGGCGCAGAGGCGTCGCTTCTCATCCAACGCCCGAGTGTCGTACTTGCCGATTATCATCTTGACCAGGAGACGGGGATTGAGGTGATTGCGGCGCTGCGCAAACGGTTCGGCGATGATTTGCCGGCAGTGCTTATCACTGCTGACAGATCGAATGAACTACGCTTTGAGGCTCAGTCAAAGAATATCACCTTCCTCAACAAGCCTGTGAAACCAGCGGCGTTGCGCGCGACATTGTTGGCCTATCGTTCCAGTGCTGTTGCTGCGGAATGATTAGATCGCGGTTTCGCTCTTAAGTTTTGACAGTTTGATAACAGCCTGCGTACGGGAATCGACATCGAGCTTCTGCAATATCGCTGAGACATGCGCTTTGATCGTCGCATCGGAGACAGACAATTCGTACGCTATTTGCTTGTTCAACAGGCCTTGAGCCAACATGCCGAGAACACGCTTTTGTTGGGGCGTTAGACTCTGAATACGCGGGATCAGTTCTGCAACTTCGGGGTCCGGCTCCTTGATGAGCTCGAGATCTTTCGGCGTTGAGACACCGCCTGCTATCACAGTTTCGATGGCCGCCCGGATTTCATCCA
>JANOYJ010000471.1:0-1797 GCA_031428815.1 Phyllobacterium sp. | reverse complement strand
CAGCGCCGGAGCGCACGGCATCCAGTTGACCGAGTGCGCTGGAAACTGAGAAGTTCAGGCGGGCGCTGCCGAAGAGTTCGGGACCATAGTTCAGCGATTGCGTGGCAACCAAGTCTTCGACGTAGCCGATAAGATTATGCGCAGCGAGTTCGGCCTCGGTTTGGGGCGTTCCTTTGGCGTCGAGATAGGATTTCGACGCATAGAGTCCGAGCGCGTAATCGACGAGCCGTGCCGCGACCAAGCGGCCATGGTCCGGACGCTCGACCGTGACGGCGACATCGGCTTCGCGGCGCGACAGCGAGAACGAACGCGGGACAGGGACCAGTTCGATAGTGAGATCCGGGTGGCGGCTGGTCAGTTCGCCCAAGCGCGGTGCGAGGAAGGCGACGCCGAATCCGTCCGGCGCACCGATGCGTACCGTGCCGGAGATTGAGATCGACGCATCACCGACAGTGGCGCGGGCGCCGAGCATTTCGGCCTCCATGCGCTCGGCGGCGAGCAGGAACTCTTCGCCCACTCTTGTGAGTTCGGTTCCAGACGGGCGACGCAATAGGAGTTGGGTGCGCAGTTCGGTTTCCAACGCGGTCAGGCGGCGGGCGACGGTGGCATGGTTCAGCCCCAAACGCCGCGCCGCGCCAAGGATTTGGCCGGCGCGGGCGACGGCGAGGAAAATGCGGACGTCGTCCCAGTTCATTGCAAACCTCAGACTTCAATTTTCGCACAACAGATGCGCTTTTGTGCGTGTTGCAATTGCTTTTTTATAGAACGATAATCCGGTTATCAAATAAAAACCGGAGGAAAGACAAATGCGTCATTATGGACATTTCATTGGCGGCAAGCATGTGACCGGGGATTCCGGGCGCACAGCCGACGTCTTCATGCCGATGACCGGCGAAGTGCAGGGCAAGGTGGCTCTGGCCTCCAAGGCCGAGGTCCGCACAGCGGTCGAAAACGCGCGTGCGGCACAGCCAAATTGGGCGGCGACCAACCCGCAGCGCCGTGCGCGGGTTTTCATGAAGTTTCTCGAACTCGTGCATGCGGAATATGATTCACTCGCCGAAATGCTGGCCAAGGAACACGGCAAGACCATTCCTGATGCCAAGGGCGATATTCAACGCGGCTTGGAAGTGGTCGAGTTCTGCATCGGCTCGCCGCATCTGTTGAAAGGAGAGTTCACCGATGGCGCGGGTCCGGGTATTGATGTGTATTCGATGCGTCAGGCACTCGGGGTTGTTGCCGGTATTACGCCGTTCAACTTTCCGGCCATGATCCCCTTATGGAAAATCGCTCCGGCGCTCGCCTGTGGCAATTCCTATGTTTTGAAGCCTTCTGAACGTGACCCTGGCGTGCCGCTGCGTATTGCCGAACTCTTCATCGAAGCTGGTCTTCCGGCAGGCGTTTTGAATGTCGTCAATGGCGATAAGGAAGCCGTCGATGCGCTGCTGGATGATCCCGATGTCAAAGCCATAGGCTTTGTCGGCTCGACCCCGATTGCGCATTATATTTATTCGCGCGGCTGCGCCAATGGCAAGCGCGTTCAATGTTTTGGCGGCGCGAAGAACCATATGGTTATCATGCCGGATGCTGACATGGACCAAACCGTCGATGCCTTGATCGGCGCCGGCTATGGCTCCGCCGGTGAGCGTTGCATGGCGATTTCGGTCGCGGTGCCGGTCGGCGAAGACACGGCCGACCGCCTGATGGCCAAGCTGACGCCGCGTGTGGAAAGCTTGAAGGTCGGACCGTCAACTGATCCCACCGCCGATTTTGGCCCGCTCGTCACCAAGGCGCATCTCG
>JANOYJ010000470.1:0-7792 GCA_031428815.1 Phyllobacterium sp. | reverse complement strand
CCGTCCGTGACCTTGCTTGCGCATAACCGGAACAATGCGGCGGGTCAGATCATGCCATCCAAAGAAGTTTGTTTCAAACTGCTCGCGCAGCGCTTCCATCGGAAGGTCTTCGACGGCACCGGGCTGCGCATAGCCTCCGTTGTTGAACAATGCGTCCAATGTGCCGTCTGATGCTTTCAGAACATCGGCAACGAGTGCTTCTATGGACTTCGGTTCACGGTAATCGAGATAGAAGGCTTCCATCCCATCGGCTTTCAAGACCGCTATGTCTTCGGGTTTGCGCGCGGTGGCGAAGACGCGCCAACCGTCTTTCTTCAATGCCCTTGCGCAATAGGCACCAATGCCGGATGAACAGCCGGTAATCAGAATGGATTTCGAGTAATTCATGGTTTGCCTCGTTGACGCAGAGGGGTGTGGCTTCCCATATTCGTTCCAATGGTGCAATGCGGAGCCCGATAATGCTGAAGACTATTGTAATTCTGAAGCGAATTCTGGGCGATGCGCTCGGCCATTATAATGCTGACGATGGTTGGGCGATGGCGAGCCACGTGGCGCTGTCGAGCCTTATGGCACTGTTTCCTTTCCTGATTTTCGCGGGAACCCTGGCAAGCCTGTTGGGTGCTGACGCCTTTTCGGATACCGCGGTTCATCTCATCTTTGACACATGGCCGGAGCGTATCGCGGCACCGATCGCCGCAGAGGTTCAAAACGTATTGACGGTCGAACGAAAGGGCTTGGCGACCTTGTCCTTTCTCGCGGCGTTTTATTTCGCGTCGAGCGGCATCGAAGCGCTGCGTGTCGCACTAAACCGCGCCTACCGCGTCGTTGAAACGCGTTCCATGTATTTTTGCAGAGCGCAGAGCTTTGGCTTTGTCCTCGTATCGGCGTTGGGAATGTTGGCGATCTCATTCCTTCTTGTGCTTGCGCCGCTCGGGATCAGCATTGCTATAAAATATATCCCCGGCGTCGATCAGCATTTGGGGACGATTAGTTTCTGGCGCTATTTTATCGCGTTTCTGGTTTTGGTTTTTGGGCTCTTGGCGGTGCATTTCTGGCTGCCCGACGGCAAGCGACGGTTCATGACCATCTTACCGGGTATATCGGTAACCTTGGTTGCATGGTTTGTGAGCGCAACGATATTCGCGAGTTACCTTGAGCTGTTCGCAAACTATTTTTCGACCTATGCCGGGCTCGCTTCCATCATGGTCGCCTTGGTGTTTCTTTATATTATCGCGTCGATTTTCATCGTCGGTGCCGAACTCAATGCGGCCATCGCACGCTATCACGGAGCGCGGGATAGAGTGGTTAAAGCATGACCAGTGGCGAGCGCCACACCTGTGGCGGTGACGAGCATGCCAACAATCTGTATCATGTTCAATGTTTCGCCGAACAGAGCCCAAGCCATCACGGCTGTTACCACCGGTACGAGGTAGAACAGCGACGCGACTTTTGACATTGCACCGTCGCGGATCAAAATCATCAACAAAAATATCGCACCGATGGAAAGAACGAGTACCAGCCAGACCATGGCAAAGATGAGTTCGCCCGTCAGCGTGAAGACCTGATTTTCAAATCCCAACGAGAGCGCGGCAGTCAGAAAGGTCGCGCCGAGATATTGCAAGGCAGTGGACGTGCGCAGATCAACATTGGTGACAAAACGCTTTTGCCAGATGGTCCCGGCTGCAATACCGAGCACGGAGACGACGGATGCAGTCAATGTAGCCACGTTGACGCCGGTTCCCGACAGATTAAGTTTTGGGAACAGGACGAGCGCGATGCCGATTAGACCGATACCAAGACCCAACCAATGTTGACGCGTGATGTTCTCCTTGAGCACTGCGCCCGCAATGAGCGCTGTGATGAGTGGCTGGATGCCGACAATCAGAGCGGACATGCCGGCAGGCAAGCCGTTTCGGATCGCCCAAAACACTGCGGCGAGGTAAACACCGTGAATCAGTGATCCCGAAACGGCAGCGTGGACCGCGATTTTACCATTTGGCCATTGAGATTTTGTGGCAAATGCAATGATGGTTAAAATGGCTCCGGCGATGAAAAGCCGCGTTGCGAGGAACAAAAATGGCTCGCACCATGGCATTGCGTAGCGTGCACCGATAAAACCGGTGGCCCAAAGCACCACAAAAAGAGCGGGAAACAGGCGCGGGTCTAACACGGGGACAGAATCTTCCTGAATAGACAAAACTTAAATCTTAATCGCTTTGATTGTGAAACCGATTGTAAAGATTTTCTGCTATCTTCTTGCACTAGTGTAGGGCCTTTCGACAATGGAAGTTGGTCAAAGAGGGCGATAAAATGTGGCATATTGATACTAATGTTCTAATTTTACTTCTCGCGCTCATCACCATATTTGGATTTTTTCTTGGACAGGCGATGGACGGGGTCCTTGGTGATGAAGGCTTCGGTTCCAACGGAAACATGGGCATTATTATTGCAGGTTTTTTTGCGGGGCTTTTCCTGACAAAATATCTCGGCTTCAACATGAGCGACTTCCGTCTGACGATTGCTGGCGGACTTTTGGGATCCTTTATCTTTCTAGTGTCCCTCGTTCTGACAAAAAATGTCATGCACCGGCTCGGCTATTGACCTTGTAAAGGACGCTTGGTTGCTGTCTCTTCCTCATTGAGGAGACTGGTTATGCGGCGCATAGATACACTTCAACATATAGAAGAGGGGCTGTCGGCACTTGTCGCGCTTGACCCGACATTGGTCCGGGTTGCGGCTATCGCCGGTTCAGTTCCCCTGCGCCGCCAACCCGCCGGGTTTGAAAGCCTCGCTAGCATCATTGTCTCTCAACAAATTTCCAAGGCAAGCGCCGATGCGATTTTCGGACGGTTGAAAGCCGAGGTGTATCCATTTTCCGCCGAGCGGGTTCTGGCTCTGGGCGATGAGGTTCTCATCAAAGCCGGATTGTCGCGGCCCAAACAAAAAACGTTTTTCGCCGTCGCGCAAGCCTGCGCGGAAGGGCTCGACCTTGAGGCCATGTGCGCGCTTTCTGCTGAAGAGGCGATTGCCCGGATGACGGTGTTGCCGGGGATCGGGCCTTGGACGGCGGAGGTTTATCTCCTGTTCTGCGCCGGGCATCCGGATGTATTTCCGGCGGGCGACATAGCGCTACAGAATGCCGTGCAACATGCGCTCGGCCTTGATGCGCGGCCATCGCCGAAACCCTTGACTGCGATTGCTGCGGAGTGGTCACCGCATCGCAGCGTGGCGGCGCGGTTATTCTGGGCCTATTATGCGAATATGAAGGGGCGCCAAGTGATGCCCCTGTAGAGAAAGGTGCCTGCATTTTCCCCCTTCACATCCTTGTCATCTACGAATTAGATTATACTTCAAGTTAGGAACTGATCTCAAAGAGGTGATTCCTTGAATGTAGCGGTTTCCCCCAACGGGTTACCCACCCTCGTGCTGAATGCGGATTACCGTCCGCTCAGCTATTACCCTTTGTCGCTCTGGGGTTGGCAGGATGCGATCAAGGCGGTGTTTCTTGACCGCGTGAACATCGTTGCCGAATACGATACCAAAATTTCCTCGCCATCGTTCTCGATGAACCTGCCGAGCGTGGTCTGTCTCAAGACCTATGTGAAGCCGTCAAAGCATCCGGCCTTTACGCGGTTCAATGTGTTCCTGCGCGACCGGTTTGAATGTCAATATTGCGGCTGCCCGGACGATCTGACGTTCGATCATGTCAATCCAAGGCGGGCCGGCGGGCAGACGACATGGGAAAATGTCGTCGCGGCGTGTTCGCCGTGCAATTTGAAAAAGGGCGGGCATCTTCCCGCCCAGGCGCATATGTGGCCGAAACAAAAACCGTTCCAGCCGACTGTCCATGATCTGCATAAAAACGGGCGGATGTTTCCGCCTAATTTTTTGCATGAAAGCTGGATGGATTATTTATATTGGGACGTCGAGCTCGAGCCGTAAAGACCAGTCAATAATTCTACCTTCCGGTCATCTGACGTGGTTCATCTGCGCTTCCGGTGCTCATGGACATTAAGTCCACTCCGCTCCGGTTCTCGACGAACCGCGACATATGACTCGGCAGGGCGAATTCTTAAATGGTCTTTGGCGCGTTATTTGCGCACCGCCGCCCGTATCGCGACCAGCATCAGCACGAGACTTGCGATCGCATTCCACCCGGCCATGGATAGGCCAAAAATGCGTAAGGCCGCTTTGTCGCATGATGGCGGGCGGGTGGCGGCCATGGCGTCGAGGAGATTGCCCGCATCGGTCTCAATATTGCCTGCGACCGCAGCGCAATCAGTTGGGCCTGCCCAGAACTGCCATTCGACACCGGAATGAAAGATCCCGAGATAGAGGCCATAAGCCATGAGCGCTGCGCCAATGGTGAGAAGAATGCGGGTTAGGGGCAGGCCCTTCCACGCGCTGAGTGTTGCCAGCAGCATTACCGGTGCGCCGATGTAATAGGGCCAACGTTGCTCTAGGCAGAGCTTGCAGGGAATGTAACCGCCGACATATTGGAACGCCAGGGCCGAGAGAACGACGCCTATCATGGCGAGGGCCAGAAACAGCGCGGCACGGGTGTGGAAGGCCGAAGTGGGTTGGAGCATCATTTCTACCGCATTTTTGATTTTCGCATTTCCGGACGAAAAACCGGTTCCCACTTTTTCGGGAAATGCTTTTAATGTGCGAACCATCGATAGGCGAGATAAAGCAGAATTAAGGCCGCTGCGCCCGCGCCTGCGATCAGGCCCAGTCTTTTCTCGATAAATTCCTGGATCGGTGCGCCATATTTGCGCAAGAGCCAGGCCAGAAAGAAGAACCGTGCGCCGCGGGCCAGAATGGCTGAAATGATAAAGAACCAGATGTTGACGCCAGCGACACCGGACAGGATCGTCACGACCTTAATCGGCGGAAGGTGCGACAGACCGGAAGTGATGAGCAGGAGAATAATCATCGACGGACTGACGGATGTGCGCAGGCTTTCGAAGCTTTCAAGCTTGCCGTAAAATTCTAAAACGGGCTTGGCGATTGTGTCATAGGCGAAATAGCCGAGCATCCATCCGGCGATGCCACCCAGCACCGAAGCGACGGTTGCGACCAGCGCGTAGCGATAGGCGCGGTCGCGGCGCGACAGCGCCATCGGGAGGAAAAGCACATCAGCTGGAACCAGAAAGACGGAGCTTTCGATAAAGGCGATGACGGCGAGCCAAACTTCGGCGGATTTACGCGCGGCAAGCGACATGGTCCAGTCATAGAGGCGGCGAAGCATGGTCTCTCCTTGGCAGATTTCGCGCCGGTTTAGCTGCACAGAGCCGTGTCGGCAACAGGGGGAAGCGCACCTCGCAAAAGCCGCCGAAAATAAATCGTGATTTCCTGATTGACCAAAGGCAATGCCCCGATGTATTTCCCGCCCACCGGCAGCCGCGCTGTCCGTGCCTCTATGGTGGAATTGGTAGACACGCCTGACTCAAAATCAGGTTCTGCAAGGAGTGCTGGTTCGAGTCCGGCTAGGGGCACCATACTTTCCAGTTGCTGGAATCCTCTGCTTCTATCTGCGCCGTTGCCCTTGCATGTGGCTGTTCTGCAGTTGCCGCCATTCCTGTCTGTCGGCATGCTCGGCCACGTATACGGATTTCATCTCGCGCCGTGACGGGTCCGCAATCAAAACCGGAGTTATTCAATGCGTCAATACTCAGCCTGTGTGGAATGGCTCTTTGCCGACGAAGCCGCTGACTTTTCGGACCGCATACGTCTCGCGCACAAGGCCGGGTTTGAAGCGTTTGAGTTCTGGCATTGGACAGTGAAAGATGTGGGTGCGATTGAAGCGGCGATGCGCGATACCGGAATTAAGCTGGCGAGTTTTGTTGCCGAACCGATGATTTCGCTCACAGACCCCGCCAATCATACGGCGTTTCTGGAGGGATTAAGGCTCTCCGTGGCGCTGGCGCAGCGGCTCGGCGCGAAAACGCTGATCGCGCAGGCGGGGGATGATAGGGCAGGAGTGAGCCGCGCTGAACAGTGTGCGGCCCTTACCGGATGTCTGTTAAAAGCTGCTGAGATTTTGCACGGCACTGGCGTGACGCTTGGCCTTGAACCGCTGAATACGAGGATCGATCATATCGGCTATTTTCTAAGCTCCACCGTCGAGGGGCTGGATATTATCGACCAGGTCGCAAGCCCGAACGTAAAGATCGTCTACGACATTTATCACTCGGCGGTGATGGACGAGAAAACCGAGGAGGTGTTGGTCGGCCGCGTAGACCGGGTGGCGCATGTCCATGTCGCCGATCATCCGGGGCGCAATCAACCGGGGTCAGGGGTGATTGACCTGAAAGGGCGGTTGAACTGGATTTTTGCGAACGGGTATCAAGGGTATGTCGGGTTGGAGTATCGGCCTATTGGCAGTTCGACGACAACGCAGATGGCGGACGTGTTTGAGAGATTAGAACGCGTGTCGCTGACTTAGTTTATTCGGTTCACTGAACTTGGTCGTGATTAATTTGGTCACGCAGTTTGGCAGTGTTCGAATTTTCTCTATATGTTAAAGAAATCCATTTTATCTAACACGTTTTACGGATATGTTAAGCTGGACTAAATTTTCACTCTACCTAGTGAAAGCGGGTCTCCTTGACAGCCCGATCCTATATCTTAGCCGCCACATCACTGCGAATAAGAATGGCTATTATCGAGAACTGCAAGCTGTCCGTGACACCGGAAACTGGGAGCCATGGCTGCTTTATATGCTTGAGGCGGTCGCGGAAACTTCACAGCAAACGCTGCAAATTATAGAGGGCATCAAAACACTTATGGCGGAATATAAGTTTCGACTCCGCAACGACCATCGACGCATTTATTCGCAGCATCTCCTCAACAATCTGTTTAGGCATCCATACACACGGATCGATTATTTGGTTGATGACCTAAAAATTTCCCGCCAAACGGCTGCAAAGTATCTGGACCAATTGTCCTTCTCTGGTCTCCTTGAAAAACAGGCCACCGGTCGCAATAATTATTACGTCAATAGGCCACTGGTCGAACTATTTTTGCGAGTTTCAGGTGGCCGATAGACTCCTATCCACGCCCGGTCAGCACACTCAGCTTATCCCGAATCGTCCGCGCCAGTCCTTGCGAACGGCGATACAAATCCAACTGGCTCGCGGCTTGGCGTGTGGCGCGGTCGGCGCCGGGGCGCAGGCCTATGGCGAGTGTCGCGAGCGGTTCTTTTTCCATCCAAAGGCGGCTCATGACTGGATGATCGGAGATAGCGAGTGAATCGGCGCGGGTGATGTTGGCATCTTCAAGGAGCTTTTTCGTCGTGTCGATCATTAGCAATGTGCCGGGGGAATAGTTGGCATAGTCTTCGTTGAATGCGGTCTTCCACGTATAGGCTACGCCGGATTCGCGCATGACGACAAGGGACGCAATCGCCTTTCCGTCAAGGTCCAGCGTGTGGATGCGGCACATGTCGCGTTCGGCGAGGCAATAGAGCGCCTCGCGGGCAAAGGCGGCGCGGAAGCGGTCGACCGCCATGGCGGTTCGCTTGCGGCCCTTCCAGCCCGAGGCTTCCAAGCTCAAAAATTCTTCTGTGCGACGGCGCACATCGTCTGGATCGCGGCTTTCGGTGAATTCCAGTTTGCCGAGTTTTTCCAGCCGGCGTTGCTGACGTTGGAACTCACGGCGATGGTGCGAGCCGAGCGCCAACTGCACATAGGCATCACCGTCAAGGCGGCTGTGCAGGATCGGACGCTCATGCCGATCTGTCGTCACGACAGGAAGATTGCGACCAATGGCGACTTGACGCAAAGCACTG
>JANOYJ010000469.1:0-3015 GCA_031428815.1 Phyllobacterium sp. | reverse complement strand
CGTGTCGATTGCCGTTCCAGTTCAGCGCTTCCGCGCCGTGCTCGGTGTATTGCAGCTTTCGACGCAAGGCTCAGACATCGACCGCATCGTCCAGGCCGAACGTCTCGCCATTGTGCGTGTTTCGGCAGTCGCAGTCTTCGTCACAGCGATCTTGTCGATGCTTCTCGCCTCCACCATCGCCAATCCGCTCCGCCGCCTCGCCGCCGCCGCAGTACGTGTCCGGCGAGGGGTGCGCACCCGAGAAGAGATCCCGGATTATTCCGACCGGCAGGACGAGATCGGGAACCTGTCGATTGCCTTGCGCGATATGACCTCGGCGCTTTATGCCCGCATTGAAGCCATTGAGAGCTTTGCCGCCGATGTCAGCCATGAACTGAAAAACCCGCTCACGTCGTTGCGCAGCGCTGTCGAAACCCTGCCATTGGCCCGCTCGCCGGAATCCCAGAAGCGCTTGATGGATGTCATCCAACACGATGTGCGCCGCCTTGATCGTCTCATCACCGACATTTCCGATGCCTCGCGTCTTGATGCCGAACTTGCCCGCCAAGACGCACAAAAGGTGGATTTGAAAACGCTTTTGACCAATCTGGTCTCCGCCGCCTCTGAAATCCGTCGCAACAAGCAAGTGAATGTCACGCTCAGTGTCGGCAAATTGCCACCGTCAATCAAAAACTACACAATTCCCGGCCATGACCTGCGCATCGGGCAAGTCATGACCAATCTCATCGAAAATGCCCGCTCGTTTGTGGCCGATGGCACGGGCCGGATCGTGGTAAAATTGGAGCCGGCCGGCGATTTCATGCGCATTCTCATTGAAGACAACGGTCCCGGCATCAACGCCGACAACATCGACCGAATTTTCGAGCGCTTTTATACGGACCGGCCATCGGGCGAGGCCTTCGGTCAGAACTCCGGCCTCGGCCTCTCCATCTCGCGGCAAATCATTCAAGCGCATGGCGGGACGATAACCGCTGAGAACATCGTCGGTGAAAAATCCGGCATGGTTCTGGGTGCCCGCTTCACCGTGCTCTTGCCGATTGAATCGTGAGCAATTCAGTCACCAACCTTCATGCCAGCGCTGTCATAGTCCACGGCAACGGCATCATCATTTTCGGCAAATCCGGCTCCGGCAAGACATCACTGGTGCTTGAGCTGATCCGGCAGTGCGCGCGGGATGGCATCACCGCACAGCTCATTGCAGATGACCGGGTGACGATCGAGCGTATCGAGGATCAGCTCGTTGCGAGCGCCCCTGCCAGTATTGCCGGACTTATCGAAGTCCGCGGTTCCGGCATTCATGCTATCGATTACGAAAAATCCGCCACGCTTCACCTCGCCGTAGAGCTTGTCAACGCGGGCAAAGCCGAACGCATGGCACCCTTGGCACCCAAACCCGTCGCGCATGGCTTGGCGCTACCGGTTCTCATTTTGCCGGAGAATCAGATCGACGGCTCAATCCGCGCTATTCTGTCGCATCTCGGCCTGTATTTTCCTTTGCTCATACAAAAAAATGTTGAATGAATCCAAGCTGGATAAAATTTTTTAGAGTTTTCTCTTGCCTTGCAACGCACTCTCGACAACATAGCCTTCCTGCCCAAATGGCGGCCTATCTTAAGAGCGTCTTCGCTTTGGATAGGGTCAAGCACCTCACAAGAGGGCCGACGGGAGCAATTTGAATATGATCGGACTCGTGCTTGTCACGCACGGAAAACTGGCCGACGAGTTTCGCCATGCCTTGGAGCATGTTGTCGGGCCGCAAAAGTTTCTGGAAACGGTGCCGATTGGTGCCGATGATGATATGGAACAACGCCGTCAGGACATTGTCGATGCCATTGCGCGCGCCAATGACGATGATGGCGTGATCGTGCTGACCGATATGTTCGGCGGCACACCCTCTAATCTTGCCATTTCCGTCATGGCCCCCGGCAAAGTCGAAGTCATCGCCGGGATGAACTTGCCTATGCTGGTCAAGCTCTCCCGTGTGCGGGTAACAGACGATATGACCTGCGCGTTGAAAGAAGCGCAGGATTCAGGGCGCAAATACATCAATGTCGCCAGCCAAATCCTGTCAGGCAAGTAATGTCAGACGGCGAACCGATCCTCCGCTCCCCGATCTTCCGCAGCTTGGAAATCACCAATATGCGCGGGCTGCATGCGCGGGCTTCCGCCAAATTCGTGCAGTTGGTCTCCGGCTATGATGCCGAAGTTGAAGTAGAAAAAGACGGCATGAAAGTCGGCGGCACCTCCATCATGGGCCTCATGATGCTCGCCGCCAGCCCCGGCTGCAGCATCAATGTCAGCGCTAAAGGCCGCCAAGCGCTTGATGTGATGGATGCGTTGCAGGCGCTGATTGCGGATAAGTTCGGCGAAGGGGAGTAGGGCGCGTAAGGTCAGCTTTTGTTGATTATCTATGTTGCGTCAGTGACAGTGACATAGTCCGCGACCATCCAAGTGAAGTCTTTATATTCAAGTTCGTCAGTTCTAAGCTTTAGCCGTACACATATATCAGGAAGGTTGCTGTTAAATCCTTCATACTCATTCCTAATAGTGGCAGCCGAAGGCAATGGTTCGGTTTTTAATGTGCTATTCAAAAACGCTCGAACTTTTGCGACCAGTTCATTGATGTCGCCACCATGACCTTCAATATCCTGTCCGGCAATGTCAGACATGAATCGTTGAAACCTGAAACGTTCGGTATCCAAGACAAGGCATTTCTTCCGTTTTTGCTTTGCATCTCCATAGCGTTTGGCACCCAGAAATAGGCCAAGCTCCAAGGGCATATTGAACCGTGGCAATAGATTAATTGGATCAAGTTGGGTGCGAGAGATGTCATGAATGCCAAGAGGGCAATCTTCAATCAGCTTTTCAATTTTTGATATACGCGTCGAACCGCCGTCGATTACCTCAAGCGCACAGCGCGGCGTTAACCCACAGCGAACGACTGTGAAAACAATTGCTCTAAAGTATGGCCTATAGTCATCATCGAATGGACAGTTTATGAATACAGAAGTTGGT
>JANOYJ010000468.1:0-7196 GCA_031428815.1 Phyllobacterium sp. | reverse complement strand
TTCCAGGGCGGCAGGATAGCCATAGCCTGAGGGAACAGCCGCCACGCCGCGTAACGAATAAGCTTCCTCGACAATGTAAGGCCCGCCGCCGACGGAATCCTTTGACGACATCAAGACGAAGCGTGACGCGCGAAACGGCATGGCCGCAAAGTCACCGCGGCCGGTGAGATAATGCGCCACTTGTTCGGGCGTTGTGTTTTTGAGCCGGGCGAGCGTGACATGCGGGGTGAATTTGCGGGGGTCCGCCTCGAGGCCGAGCCGCTGACAGATGCGCTCAAGCTCGTGCTGCAAGAGCGTCAGTTCGGGCGTTTGCAGCACATTGGCATAAACTGAATGTGGCTTCTTACCGCCAAACACTCCGACACCACAAAGGCTCAATGAGAATGTCTGTCGCTGCACCCGGTCCAAGGCATAGACAATGTCATCGGCGAGATGACTGTCAATATCGCCGATGAAGCGCAAAGTGATGTGATAATTCTCAGTGTCGATCCAGCGAGCGCCCGGCAGACCGCCCCGTAAGAGAGACAGCGACATAGCCGCATCACGCGGAACTTCGAGGGCAGTGAAAAGACGCGGCATCTGTGCCTCCTCGAATCAAAACGCTGTAGTCAAACGAATCATTCTTAGGTGCGATTCACAAGCCATATTATCGTGACAATGCAGAAATCGCTTTCTCAATAGTCGGCAGTGCATTGTCGACCATCCTTTCAACACCCATAGGATTCGGGTGCATGCGGTCCTCCAATTGCAATGTCGAAACCCCGATCACACCTTCGAGAAAAAACGGGATGATCGCTAGATCATGCTTCTTTGCGAGTTTCGGAAAAATCGCGTTGAACGCATCCACGTAAGGTTTGCCCATATTGGGTGGCGCCAGCATTCCAGCTAGAATTACTTTTATCTTGCGCGTGTTTAGCTTCTCGATCATTTGTTCAAGATTGGCTTCTGTTGCTTCTGGCGAAATCCCACGCAAGGCGTCGTTAGCTCCGAGTTCCAGTATGACGAACTGAGTCCCATCCGGCACGGACCAATCCAGACGCGACAGGCCGCCCGAGCTTGTATCGCCTGACACCCCGGCATCCGCAACTTCGACATCCAAACCCTTGGCGGCCAGCGCCTTCTGCAATTGCGCCGGAAAGCCTTGGCCGACTTGCAATTGGTAGCCCGCCATCAAACTATCGCCGAAGCCGACGATTTTGATGGGTTCAGCAGTGGAAATGGCAATACTCAGGCCCCATATGAGGAAACTAACCGCCAAGCTAATGACATATTTCGGCACGATCTGAACTTCCCTGTTTCAACGTGTATCCCTGCAAGCTAAAGATGAGGATCTACCCCCTTGCCTGACTTGAACAAGACTGACATGGCAATCAGCCTGAAAAATGTCCACCTCACCTTGGGCGCGGGCGCATCAAAAGTTCACATTCTGGATGATGTATCGCTCGACGCCAAGCGAGGCGAGTCGCTTGGCATTGTCGGACCGTCAGGTTCAGGCAAGACCTCTCTCTTGATGGTGCTTTCCGGCTTGGAGCGACCGGACACGGGCAGCGTCAAAATTGCAGGCAAGGAAATCACCAAACTTACTGAAGATCAAACAGCCAGCTATCGCGGCAAGACGATTGGCATCGTGTTTCAATCTTTTCATCTCATCCCCAATATGACAGCACTCGAAAATGTCGCTGTACCGCTTGAGCTTGCCGGACATCCCGATCCGATGGGGCGGGCGCGTGAAGAACTCGCCGCCGTTGGTCTCTCTGATCGCGTCACGCATTATCCGGGCGAGCTTTCGGGTGGAGAACAACAGCGTGTTGCCATCGCAAGGGCTCTCGCTCCGGAACCTGCGATCTTGATCGCCGACGAGCCAACCGGTAATTTGGATTTGGTCACAGGAGAACACATCACCAATCTGATTTTCAAAGCTCAACGCGAGCGCGGTATGACGCTTTTGCTTGTTACCCATGACAATGGCCTTGCCACACGCTGCGACCGGCAGGTGCGGATGCGTTCCGGTCGGATTGAGATTGCCGAAACCAAGACCAAAGTCATCGCCTGATGCAGAGTCTTTCCCGCAAACACTATTTCCAGCTTGCTTGGCGTTTTGCGTTACGCGAAATGCGATCCGGTCTCGCCGGTTTTCGAGTCTTCCTCGCCTGTATTGCCATCGGCGTTGCGGCGATTGGGGCGGTCAATTCCGTAGCGACGGCGATTAACGCTGGCATTGAGGCTGAAGGCAAAACCATTCTAGGCGGTGATTTGCGCTTTGAACTGAATCAGCGTGTTGTCAGTGAGCCAGAACGTAAATACCTCACCGGTCTTGGCACAGTTGCGGAGACCATTTCCACCCGCTCTATGGCGCGGCGGCAGGACCAGAGCGATCAATCACTGGTCGAGATTAAGGCGGTGGACGGGCTTTATCCACTCTATGGTTCTTTAAAGACCGAGCCGATGCTTTCAAACGCCGATCTGTTTAAAAATATCAATGGGCGTTTTGGTGCCGCCGCGCCGCAAATCCTGTTCGACCGGCTTTCCTTGAAGATCGGCGATACGGTGCTTTTAGGCGATGGCATATTTGAACTACGGGCTGTTATCCTAACCGAGCCGGATTCACTCTCCGAAGGTTTCGGGTTTGCCCCGCGTCTCCTCATATCGGGTGAAGGCTTTGCAACGACCCAACTGGAACGGCCAGGTAGTCTGGTTATGCACGCTTACAAAGTGAAACTCGCAAACGATACAATATCGGCCGCCGATTTGAAGGAGCAGGCCGAAAAGCAATTCACTGATTCAGGTTGGCGTATCCGTACCAGCGCGAATGCCTCCCCAGCGCTCACTTCCAATATCGAGCGATTTTCCCAGTTTCTGACTTTGGTCGGATTGACCGCCCTTGTCGTAGGTGGCGTTGGCGTTGCCAATGCGGTACGGGCGCATTTGGACAGTAAGCGCAATGTGATCGCGACGCTTAAATGCCTCGGCGCATCAGGAAACTTTGCGGCTTTCGTCTATTTCATCCAAATATTGATGATCGCAAGCATCGGCATCGCCATTGGGCTTATTCTTGCATCAGGTGCGCCTTGGCTGGCCTCTAGTGCGATCAAATCATTCCTGCCGCTGGACGTTTCCGGCGGTTTTCAACCGCTTGCGCTCCTGCTTGCTGCCTTGTTCGGCTATCTCATCACGCTGGTCTTTGCGCTGCTGCCACTCGGCCATGCCAGCCTCATCGCGCCAACAGAGTTGTTTCGCGAAAACGGCTTCCAAGCAAATGGTCTGCCAAAATGGCCTTGGTTGCTGGCTGCTGCTGTTTTCGCCTTGTTTGTGGCGGGCCTCGCCGTTTTAACGGCCAAGGATCGCTACGTTGCTTTGGTGTTTATTGGTGCGGCGATAGCGGCTTTTATCATCTTGCGCGGTGTATCATCGCTCATTCAACGTCTCGCCAAACGATTGCCACGGGTTCGCAGCATTCCTCTGCGGATGGCGATTGGCAATATCCATCGCCCCGGTGCGCTGACACCTTCTGTCGTTTTGTCACTCGGTCTTGGTCTGACGCTGCTCGTCGCACTGACATTGATCGATGGCAATATGCGGCGTCAGATTTCTGAGACGATTGCGGAAAAGGCTCCGAACTTCTTTTTTCTCGATATCCAAAGCATCGAGGTCGACCAATTCGCCCAATTGCTTGCCACCCAGTCGCCGAAGGGTGTCGTCCAGCGCGTGCCAATGCTCCGCGGGCGGATCACGCAGTTGAAAGGCGTTGATCTCGAGAAACTCACCATTCCCGCCGAGGCGTCATGGGTAACACGCGGCGACAGGGGGATTACCTATGCGCCTGTTCCGCCGGAAAACGCCGAGGTCGTTGAAGGAGTGTGGTGGCCTGCCGATTACGCTGGTGAGCCATTGGTATCTTTCGCTGCCGAAGAGGCGGAAGAGCTTGGTCTCAAATTGGGCGACACCGTCACCGTCAACGTTTTGGGCCGCAATATTACAGCGAAAATCGCCAATACACGCAAAATTGAATGGGAGAGCATGTCGATCAATTTCGTCATGGTATTCTCGCCAAACGCCTTTGCCGGTGCCCCGCACGCGTGGCTCGCCACGTTGAGCGATCCAGCACTGGATGCAAAGGGCGATGCCGCTGTGCTGAACACCATTACCAAGGCATTTCCCACGGTAACCTCGGTGCGCATAAAGGACGCGCTCGATGTTGCATCCAAGCTTGTGGGCCAATTGGCCGGAGCCATCCGCGCCGCTGCCGCCATCGCGCTCATCTCGTCCGTGTTGGTGCTGGCCGGTGCGCTCGCCGCTGGAAACCGCACCCGCGTGCACGACAGCGTCATTCTAAAAATGCTTGGCGCGACACGTCGTACGCTCATCACCGCTTTTACGCTGGAATACTTCCTCATCGGCCTAGCCACGGCCATTTTCGGGCTTGCTGCCGGGACCTGCGCGGCTTGGTTTGTCATTACAAGTATTATGAAGCTGCAGTGGAGCTTTGACCCAATTGTAGCGCTCACCACAGTCGCATTAGCGTTGGCGCTGACTATCGGGTTCGGGCTGATCGGCACATGGCGGGTATTGGGCGAGAAGAGCGCACCAGTTCTCAGGAATTTATGAACGGCGGTTAACCGCAACGAGAGCGTCTTTGCAAAATCGCCATCCAAAACCCTTGTCGAATCCTGAATTAATCCCCATACTATCCATAGCTTTGCTGTAGTCCCGCCAGCGCGCTCTGAAACTCAGACACCAGTCGGGACAAAACGTGAGGAAATCCATGTCTGACTATCGTAATAACCCGATACGGACCGGCGCAAATACACAGACCGGTGATGTGATCGACGAAGGCCTGCGCGCTCATATGCTGCGCGTCTATAATCTGATGGCGATCGGCCTTGCCATTACCGGTATTGCCGCGCTGGGTACAGCCACATTGGCGACGAACAACCCTGCCTTTGCTCAGTTGATCTACGCCAGCCCGCTGCGCTGGGTCATTATGCTTGCTCCTTTGGCTCTGGTATTTTTCCTGAGCTTTAAGATCCATTCGATGAGCGTTTCAACCGCTCAGACAACCTTCTGGGGCTACGCCGCCCTGCTTGGTGTTTCGCTGTCATCGATCTTCTTGGTCTATACCGGCGCAAGCATCACGCAGACGTTCTTCATTACCGCCACGACTTTCGGCGCGATGTCGCTTTACGGTTATACAACCAAGAAAGACATTTCTGGCTGGGGCTCGTTCTTGTTCATGGGTCTGATCGGACTTATCATCGCTTCGATCGTGAATATTTTTATGGCGTCGTCCGCCCTTAACTTTGCGATTTCGGCGATTGGTGTTCTCGTGTTCACGGGCCTTACCGCTTATGACACGCAACAGATCAAGGAAAACTATTATGAATCTGATGACAGCGACACTGCCGGACGTAAGGCGATCATCGGTGCGCTGAACCTTTATATGGACTTCATCAACCTCTTCCTCATGATGCTCCGGTTGCTCGGCAATCGCGAATAACGGCTTAGAGCATTAATCCATCAAAGGGCGGTCCTCGGATCGCCCTTTTTGTTTGCGCCGCGTCTTGAGTTTTGGTTATCTCCATGAACGGAGACCCAAATGAACATACGTCACGCCACTCTATCCGACATTGCGGACATGACCACGATCTATGAGCATGCCGTGCTGTTTGGGACCGGTTCCTATGAACTTGACCCGCCGGACGAGGCAGAGCTTGCGCGGCGCTTTGAGCACAATACCGGCAATGGCTTTCCATGGGTCGTCGCTGAAGATGACGGCATGGTGTTAGGCTATGCCTATGGCTCGCCATTCCGCACCCGCCCGGGTTATCGCTGGATGATTGAGGATTCGATCTACGTTGCGCCGGAAGCCAAGGGCAAAGGCATTGGCAAGGCACTGTTGCAGGCCCTGATGGAAGAATGCGTGAAGCTTGGCTATCACCAGATGGTCGCTGTGATTGGTGATGGCAAGGGAAATAAAGGATCAGTGGCCCTGCATGAAAGTCTTGGCTTCAAGCATTCCGGTACGATTGAGGGCTCCGGCTTTAAGCATGGGCGTTGGATTGACACGGTTGTTATGCAAATTTCGATGAATGGCGGGGCTGATAAACTGCCGGACCATGAAAGATTTCCGTCGACCGATTGGAAGGGCCTGAAATAGTTAGGTCTCGACGAGACGAACGCCCTTGTCGAAAACTCTCAATACAGCGGCCAAATCATGACCGCGCTTCAAGACCCTGCCTGCGGCCGAAACAACGCTATAGGCGCCCTGTTTGCGTGCCATTTTTGGGTTTTTCTCAATTCGGTAGAGTGGATATTCTGTGGCACGGCGAAAAACAGAAAAAACCGCCCGTTCGGGAAGAGCGTCAATTGCATAATCGCGCCATTCGCCTCCGCCAACCATACGCGAGTAGATTTGGAAGATTTTGTCCAGTTCCCGCCGTTCAAACATGACGGGCATCGGCGGCAGACTATGCGAAAGTGAAATGACTTGCGCTGACGCGCCCTCAGTAATATGCCCGCCGCCGCTTTCATCCATGCCGGTTAACCTGCGGCAATGCCTCGCAAATCATCATAACCGGAAAAGTGAACCGGCTTTTGATTTTTTGCAAGTGGAAATATATCCGCAGTTGGCACCTAAAAAATCTTGCCATAGTTAACTGACGTACGTCATCACGGGTTGAAACATCTGTTTTATATGGTGATTGGCCGCCGTAAACCTGCCGCAATTTGGCCAAATCGCCGCCCGAATCCAAGACGAACATTCAGTCGTTAACTAGACCGGCCCGGTTGGAAGGTGCTTCGAACCCCAAGCCCCCCGCCCTCGGAGGACTCTGCAACCGGGCCAACTTGTCTTGTTTGACACCCCTTAAATTTGAGCCGGACTTTGGTCCGGCTATTTTTTTGCTTGGGATTAAGCGCCTGGAAGCTTGACGAGCGTTGCACCCAAAATCGCTCCCGGCGCACCGCTTTTCGACATTTTCTGCAATAGGATCGCGCAGCCTTGACCCATTTTTGGCGCATATTCAGAGCCCGGAAGTTCCACCGTCAGACTCTTACCCTTCCACATGCCAATGGTTTGCACGCTGGAAACGGAATGACGATAGGAAACCGTCGTTCCCGCATTCTCGCCGCGCTCAATCGGCACGTTTTGCAGGCGGTCAAAAGTAACGAGAACCAAATTTGCAGTCCCCTCTCCGTCG
>JANOYJ010000467.1:0-2580 GCA_031428815.1 Phyllobacterium sp. | reverse complement strand
GGGCAGCAAAAAAGTCGAGCTGGAATCGGCAGGAAACCTTAAATTAACATGGGTCAATCACGGTACCGCGCGTGACTGGTTCGACCCCGTTCAAGGTCAGGGCGAAGAGTTTTTGTTCAAGGCGACCCGGATGAAAAACATCTGGACGCCGTTTGGAGTGATGCCCAATGCTGCCTCAGGAAGTTATTAGAAAAAAGCGCGATGGCGGAACACTCTCCAATGAGGAGATCGCCTTCTTCATTCAGGGTGTGACTTCCGGCGCGGTGAGCGAAGGCCAGATTTCAGCACTGGCCATGGCCACATTTTTCAACGGCATGGAGCGCGATGAAGCGGTGGCGCTGACCCTTGCCATGCGCGATTCCGGCACGGTGCTTGATTGGTCAGACCTGCCCGGTCCGGTCGTGGATAAGCACTCGACCGGCGGCGTCGGGGATAATGTCTCCCTGATGCTTGCCCCTATCGTTGCCGCCTGCGGCGCGTTTGTGCCGATGATTTCGGGCAGGGGTCTTGGCCACACCGGCGGCACACTCGACAAGATGGACTCGATCCCCGGCTATACAACGCAACCAGACAACGCGCTGTTCCGCAAAGTTGTGCGCGACATCGGCACCGCGATCATCGGCCAAACCGCCGACCTCGCCCCGGCCGATAAGCGCGTCTACGGCATCCGCGATGTGACCGGGACGGTGGAATCGATTCCCCTCATCACAGCGTCCATCCTCTCCAAGAAACTCGCCGCCGGTTTGCAGGCTCTCGTGCTTGATGTGAAATCCGGCAATGGCGCATTCATGGATAAGACCAAAGACGCGGTGAAACTGGCGACATCCTTGGTCGAAGTCGCCAATGGCGCAGGTCTGAAAACCGTTGCGCTTATCACAGACATGAACGAGCCGCTCGCAAGCGCCGCTGGCAATGCGGTCGAGGTCATGAACGCTGTTGAGTTTCTCACCGGCAAGCGCGATGCGCGGTTGGAGGTGGTGACGCTCGATCTTGCCGCCGAAATGCTGGCGCAAGCGGGTATTTCGAAAACGGTGCGCGAAGGGTTT
Organism: Phyllobacterium sp.; assembly: GCA_031428815.1. Taxonomy (GTDB): domain Bacteria; phylum Pseudomonadota; class Alphaproteobacteria; order Rhizobiales; family Rhizobiaceae; genus JANOYJ01. Next base: position 1,534 of record JANOYJ010000467.1, on the reverse strand, counting down.
GATGCGGCCAAGACCGTGCTGGATTCCGGCAAGGCGGCCGAAGTTTTCGCCCATATGGTTTCGGCGCTTGGAGGGCCGGCGGATTTCCTCGAACGTGCCGCGCATTATTTGCCTGCTGCGCCAATGATTGTTGCGGTCAAGGCACCCAAGAACGGCTTCGTCAGCGCTATCGCGACCCGCGACATCGGCCTAGCCGTCGTCGCGCTGGGTGGCGGGCGGACCCGTCCGCAAGATCCGGTGGATCATGCCGTTGGCCTGACGCGATTGATGCCGATTGGCGCCGAAGTACAAAAGGGGGATGCGATATGTTTGGTGCATGCCCGCAACCAAGCGCAAGTCGACGCGGTAACGGCCTCAATCGTTCGTGCCTTTGGATTTTCAGAGACAAAGCCAGCGAAGGCAGATCCCGTTATCCGCCGGATCGAAGCCAAGCCACCTACTGTTTGAGGATCAATTCGCCGTCTTCGACCTTGAAACTTTTCAACTGGTTGAGAAAGCTCATGCCGAGCAGCGTTCCGCCCAGTGCTTTGTCATCCAAAATTGCCGCCTCGACATTGCGCACCCGCACATTACCGATTTCAATTGACCCGATGACCGCCCGTGCCACCTTGGTCTTGCCATTGGCGGTCGATACTTCATATTTGAAATCCGCAGGAATGAACGAAATACCCAAGCGGCGTGCCGTCGATTTATTGATAGCCACAATGGTCGCACCGGTATCCACCATCGCCTCAATCGGACGGCCATTCATGCGGAACTGAGTGATAAAATGTCCTTGGCTGTTCATGTCGATCCGTTCTTCGCCGGAGAGCATGACTTTCGTAGCGACCGGCTCAGGCACTGGTTGGATGGGCTTCCCGGCGGCAATTTGTTGGACGATCTCAGGATTTTTTGACAGAAATGATGGCACGATAAATGCGGAAACCGCAAAAAATGCTATCAATCCAAACAATCGCTCCATTGAGATTCTCCTTATCTAAGGACAAACTCTCTCATGCTGGCTTGACTGGAAGGTTAAACGGCCGCGCTTGCGTCGATAATTAGAAAACAAAGTGATCCATAAATGCTGAAAATTTTAAGTGTCAATGTGGGTAAAAGAACCCCTTTCGAGCATACAACCTCGAAAGTAACGGGCATATTCAAACAACCACAATCCAGCCCTGTACAAATTGGCGCCTATGGTCTTGAGGGCGACGCGATTTGTGATTTGGCGCATCATGGCGGTCTCGACCAAGCCGTCTATCTTTATGGCCAGCCGGACTATGATTTTTGGTCTGCGCAGATCGGACGCGAATTAGAGCCTGGAACTTTCGGAGAAAATCTCACTGTCGCAGACTTGGAAAGCGCCAAGATTAATATTGGTGACCGGTTTGTTTGCGGACCGCTTGTGATGGAGGTCACTTCACCGCGCATTCCTTGTGGAACCTTTGCGGCCCGCATGGAGGACAAATTTTTCGTCAAAAAATTCCTCGCCGCCAATCGTCCGGGCATCTATTGCCGCGTGCTCCATGACGGACCCATTCAAGCAGCGGAT
>JANOYJ010000466.1:0-2031 GCA_031428815.1 Phyllobacterium sp. | reverse complement strand
CGAACTGGCGGGCCGGCCAGCGCTTATCGTCGAGACCCTCAGCTTGGATGAGCTGTTTGATAAGGCGCACGACATCGTCGGTGTCGAGAATGGTAAATGAGGATGTGAGGCCTACCAGCTCGGCGTGTCTGCGCAGAAGCTTCACACCAATCGAATGGAATGTGCCAAGCCATGGCATGCCTTCCACGGCTTGGCCGACCAAAGCTGAAATCCGCTCCTTCATTTCGCGGGCGGCTTTGTTGGTGAAGGTCACGGAGAGGATCTGGCTGGGGAAGGCCTTGCCAGTCGCCAGAATATGGGCGATGCGGGTGGTGAGCACACGAGTTTTGCCGGTGCCGGCACCCGCCAGAACCAGAACCGGACCGTCAATGGTTTCGACCGCGAGGCGCTGTTCGGGGTTGAGGCCTTCGAGATAGGTTGGCTGCGCACGCGCGGCCATGGCGCGGGCTGCAATCCCAGATGGCGCGGGTTTCGGGGCGTCGAAAAACGGCATATCGTCGAAGGGGTCGGACATGTACCCCAATGTAGTGATTCGGGGGCCAAAGGCAAAAAAATCAATGGTTGACCCGCGTGAAGACATGCAGATAGTTGCCGCCAGAGCGGGCGCTATGCTGTTGTTACGTGCGTTTCAGGGGTGCTGATTTGACGGTTCATCAAAGCGAAGACCTGCTCGTCTCCGTGCTCATACAACTCATCCTTATCGTGCTTGCCGCAAGGCTGGCTGGAAATGTGGCGCGGCGGGTCGGGCAGCCGCGCGCGGTGGGCGAGATTGTCGCGGGGTTGATGTTGGGGCCATCGTTGTTCGGGTACTTCATGCCGGAACTATCGGCGCAGATTTTTACGGCCACGGCCGGTGTGCCAATGCAGGTCTTGAGCCAGATCGGCTTGATATTGTTGATGTTTCAGATCGGTAGCGACTTTGAGTTCGGGCATTTGAAACAGACCAGAAACCGGCGGGCGGTGACCTTGATTTCGATTGCCAGCGTATCCGTGCCGCTGGCAACCGGTTTCCTAACAGGGTGGCTCAGTCATCCAATCTTGGCCGCAGGGATGGACCGTCTGATTTATTCGATGTTTGTCAGCATTGCTTTTGCAATCACCGCCGTGCCGATCCTTGGCCGGATATTGCGGGAATATAACCTGACACGCAGCGAAATCGGCGTGGTCGCGATTTCGGCGGCGGCGGCCAATGATGTCGTGGGCTGGGTGTTGCTGGCTATTGTTGCGGCGCTCGCTTCTGCCGGGTTATCCGCCGTCTCAGTTGCCGCGCAGCTTGGCGGATTGGCTGTGTTCAGCCTTTTGTTATGGTTTGTGGGGATGCGGTTGGTTGCGCTGATGGTGCAAAGGCTCCCTGTCAACGAAGGGGCCGTCCCGCTTTCGGCGATGGCGATTATTTTTGCTGCGATTTTCGCTTGCGGGATTATCACGCAAAAGCTCGGGATATTCACGATTTTCGGCGGCTTTGCCTTTGGCCTTCTATTTCACAAACATGTTGCATTTGTCGACGCATGGCGTCGCCAAGTTTGCGAAAGTGGCAGCGGCGGGAATCTTGTTAACGGAAGAATTGGATGCACTGAACAAAGCATTGGCAAATCCAAGGCGACCAATGGTTGCGATTGTGGGTGGCTCAAAAGTCTCTACGAAATTGACTGTGCTCGAATCGTTGTCCAGTAAAGTCGACCAATTAGTAGTAGGTGGCGGAATTGCCAATACCTTTTTGGCGGCAGCGGGCAATAAAATTGGCAAGTCGTTGGCAGAAGTCGATTTGATTCCAACGGCGAAATCGCTCATGGAAATGATGTCCAAGCGTGGTGCGAAAATTCCTATCGCGGTGGATGTGGTTGTCGGTAAGAAGTTTGATGCAAATGAACCTGCTGTGCAAAAAAATGCCGGTTCGGTGGCGGATGATGACATGATTTTTGACATCGGTCCTAAGAGCGCTAAGGAAATAGCGGACATCATCATGAAGGCAGGTACCGTGGTTTGGAACGGTCCAGTCGGCGTGTTTGAGTTCGATCAATTCGGTGCAGG
>JANOYJ010000465.1:0-6688 GCA_031428815.1 Phyllobacterium sp. | reverse complement strand
AAAGACCGTCACACATTTATATGCCAAAGCTGCGGTGCGGTTCACACGCGCTGGTCGGGCAAATGTGACTCCTGCGGCGAATGGAATACGATTGTCGAAGAAAATCTCACCGCTGGCATAGGCGGCGGGCCGGCAGGGTTGCGGGCTAAGCGCAAGGGTCGTGCCGTCGCGCTTACCAGCCTTGCCGGTGAAGCGGAAGACGCGCCGCGCATTCGCTGCGGTATTGACGAATTGGACCGCGTGACCGGTGGCGGGTTAGTACGAGGTTCGGCTATTCTTGTCGGCGGTGATCCCGGGATCGGAAAATCAACCCTTTTGATGCAAGCGGCAGCGGCGCTCGCGCTGAATGGTCATCGCGTCATATATGTCTCGGGCGAAGAGGCGGTGGCGCAAGTGCGGCTGCGGGCGCAGCGTCTTGGCTCAGCGTCTGCCCCTGTAGAACTTGCAGCTGAAACCAATGTTGAAGACATCTTGGCGACGATTGAGGGTGGAAAGCGCCCGGATTTAGTGATTTTGGATTCCATTCAGACGCTGTGGACGGATAGTGTCGAATCCGCTCCCGGCACTGTGACTCAAGTGCGTGCCTCGGCCCAGGCGATGATCCGCTATGCCAAGTCCACTGGCGCAGCGATTGTTCTCGTTGGACATGTCACCAAGGATGGTCAGATTGCCGGTCCACGCGTTGTGGAACACATGGTCGACGCTGTCCTGTATTTCCAAGGTGAAAACGGTCATCAATTTCGCATTTTGCGGGCGGTCAAGAATCGTTTTGGTCCGACGGACGAGATCGGCGTGTTTGAAATGCAAGGAACAGGATTGCGCGAAGTCGCCAATCCATCCGAGCTTTTTCTCGGTGAACGAAATGCGGTGTCACCGGGTGCGGCGGTGTTTGCAGGGATGGAGGGCACGCGCCCGGTGCTTGTCGAAATTCAAGCGCTTGCAGCACCATCGACGCTTGGAACGCCTCGACGCGCAGTTGTCGGCTGGGATTCGAGCCGCTTGGCAATGATTCTAGCGGTGTTGGAATCGCATTGTGGCGTGAGGTTTGGGAGTCATGATGTCTATCTCAATGTCGCCGGTGGTTACCGGATCAGTGAACCGGCCGCCGATCTCGCCGTGGCAGCGGCGCTCGTCTCGTCACTTGCCGGTATTGCCCTTCCCGCCGATTGCGTTTATTTCGGCGAGGTCAGTTTATCCGGCGCTATCAGATCTGTGGCTCATGCGGCACAAAGGTTGAAAGAATCGGAGAAGCTCGGGTTCCTTCGTGCTGTGGTACCTACCGGGATTACGGACCTGCCCAAGAACCGGGCGGGAGAGATTGAAGAAATGGCATCATTGCCAATGCTGGTCGCCAAGATTGCCGGTTCGGGCAAGCGCAAAGTGCCGGTAACGACTGAAAATGGGGAAGATTAATGCCGATTACGTTGCTTGACGGTATTTTGCTCGGGATCACTCTGGTGTCCGCCGTGCTTGCCATGATCCGGGGTTTCTCCCGTGAAGTCCTTTCCGTTGCCTCATGGGCCGCGGCAGGCATCGCGGCTTTTTTATTTTACAAACAGGTCACACCAATGGTGAAGCCCTATGTCGAAAGTGAGTTGGTAGCGCAAGCGGTTGCCGCGGGTGCAATTTTTCTCGCAACGCTCATCGTCGTCTCACTGATTACCATGAAGATCGCGGATTTCATTATTGATAGTCGCGTGGGTGCCTTAGATCGAACACTTGGATTTGTATTTGGTGCCGCTCGCGGCGTTCTGTTGGTTGTTGTAGCATTGTCTTTCTTTAATTGGCTTGCAGCGACAAACCAACCTGCTTGGATCGCTGAGGCGAAGTCAAAGCCCCTGCTAGATTCGTTGAGTGGAAAACTAATTGCAATGCTGCCTGAAGATGCGGCGGGGGACGTTTTAAAGCGGATTAAGCCCGCTGTTGACGCGACAACAGAACCTGCTCCCGATGGCGACACACCCGCTGAGGGTGAGCCTCCGGCGGATGGCGAGACCAAACCTGCGGCCAATACGAACGGTTGACGACATCGCCTAGCGGCGGAAAAGGATAAACTCATGGATGTGGATCAGTTGTCAGATGAAAGTGACGATCACTTTCATGACGAGTGCGGCGTATTTGGAATATTCGGACGCCAAGATGCTGCTGTTGTTGCGACACTTGGCCTGCATTCGCTCCAGCATCGCGGCCAAGAGGCGGCGGGCATCGTATCGTACGATGGCTCGCAGTTTTACGTCGAACGGCATGTCGGTCTTATCAGTGACAACTTCACCAAGCCGACGGTGATTTCGAGGCTGCAAGGTTCGAGAGCCATCGGCCATACACGCTATTCCACGACGGGCGGAGCAGGCTTGCGCAATGTGCAGCCGCTTTTCGCAGAGCTTGCCGATGGCGGATTTGCAGTGGCGCATAATGGCAACATTACAAATGCTATGACCGTGCAGCGAGAACTGCAAAAGCGTGGCGCAATCTTCTCGTCGACATCAGACACTGAAACGATTATGCACCTTGTCGCCATGAGTCCTGAGCGGGACTTCATGACGCGTTTCATCAATGCAATCCGGCAGTTGGAGGGTGCATATTCGCTGGTTGCTCTCAGCACCAAGAAGATGATCGGTTGCCGCGATCCGCTCGGTATTCGGCCACTGGTTTTGGGAGATCTCGATGGTGCTTGGATTTTGGCTTCCGAGACCTGCGCCCTGGACATTATCGGCGCACGGTTTGTGCGTGATATCAAGCCGGGTGAAGTTGTTGTTATTACTGAGACGGGCGTCGAAAGCCTGTTTCCGTTCAAGCCACAGAAGCCCCGCTTTTGCATTTTCGAATATGTATACTTTGCCCGACCGGATTCGACCTTGGAAGGTCGCAACGTCTATGAAGCCCGCAAACGCATAGGAATGGAACTTGCACGTGAAAGCCCGATCAAGGCTGATGTGATAGTGCCGGTCCCGGATTCTGGAACGCCAGCGGCCATTGGTTTTGCGCAAGAATCACACACTCCGTTTGAACTCGGCATTATCCGCAACCACTATGTCGGCCGCACCTTTATCGCGCCGTCGGACTCAATCCGCCATATGGGCGTGAAGCTCAAGCACAATGCCAATAAGCAAGTATTAGACGGTAAGATCGTCGTCTTGGTCGATGATTCCATTGTTCGCGGAACAACGTCGCAGAAAATAGTTCAGATGGTCCGTGAAGCAGGTGCCAAGGAAGTGCATATGCGGATCGCCTCGCCGCCAACCATGTCGTCTTGTTATTACGGCGTTGACACGCCGGAGAAATCGAAGCTTTTGGCATCGCGCATGTCGATCCAAGAAATGGCAGACTTTATTCGGGTCGATAGTCTTGGTTTCCTCAGCATTGACGGACTTTACCGCGCTGTTAACGAGCCATCTCGCGACACTGGGAATCCGCAGTTTTGCGATGCCTGTTTTACGGGCGAATATCCAACACGTCTGATGGATCGCGATGGCTCGGACAATGTGCGTCAGCTTTCGCTACTGGCGGGGAACGGATGACATTCAATCTTGAAGGTAGGATAGCGCTGGTTACCGGCGCGTCACGAGGCATCGGCTATTTTCTGGCAAAGAGACTGGCGAAGGCGGGAGCGCATGTGATTGCCGTTGCCCGAACTCAGGGCGGCTTGGAAGAGCTTGACGATGACATCAAAGCTGGTGGCGGGGAAGCGACCCTTGTGCCACTTGATCTCAATGATATGGCAGGCATTGACCGTCTTGGCGGCGCTATTCATGAGCGCTGGGGGAAGCTGGACGTCCTCGTCGCCAACGCTGCTGTTCTCGGCGTTATCGCACCGATCGGACATGTCGAGGCCAAAGTCTTTGAGCGCACTATGCAGATCAATGTCACTGCCACTTGGCGATTGATACGCTCGGTGGATCCACTTTTGAAATTGTCGGATTCCGGGCGGGCGATATTGATGTCGTCCAGCGTTCCTTCGACATGTAAGCCGTTTTGGGCACCCTATGCGGCTTCTAAGGCTGCGGTTGAAGCGCTCGGTCGCACTTGGGCACATGAGACGCAGAACTCGCCGCTTCGTGTAAATATGGTCGATCCGGGTGCCACTAGAACAGCGATGCGGGCGCAGGCTATTCCGGGGGAAGACCCTGAGTCACTTCCCCACCCGTCTGAAGTAGCCGAGAAAATATTGGCATTGGCAAGCCCTGATCTCAAGGAGACCGGCAAGCTTTTTGACGTGCGCTCAAATAAGTTTCTTGACTATCACAGGCCTTCTTGAGCAGGCGGTTCGTTCTGTGGCTTTGCATTCTTTTTGTTTAGCTTCTGCCAAGCTCGAACACTGAATGGCAGGCTTACGAGATAGGCGAGTGTCGACAGAGACACCGTTTCCCACGTGAAGGACACCAACAGTCCGACATAAATTGTCACCGCCAGTATCAGCGGCAAAACGATCTCCCGGGGAACGCGGCTCGTTGCTTTTTTTCCAGAAAAGACAGGCAATTGACTAATCATCAATAGGCCTATCAGCACGGTATAAATCGCTGAGCCTATCGCCACTGGAATCCCCGGCTCAAGTCCAAGAAATCCCAGATACACCGGTAATAAGACGAGACATGCACCCGCCGGGGCCGGAACCCCGACAAAGAAGTCCCCCGAATTGGCGGATTGCTCCGGATTGTCGTTCATCACATTGAAGCGCGCCAAGCGAAGACAACAGGCAACAGCGTAAACGAGCGCTGCTATCCAGCCGAAAGACTTAACTTGATCGAGCGCAAACGCATAGAGAACCAGAGCTGGCGCCGCGCCGAAATTCACTGCGTCAGCGATGGAATCCATCTGTGCGCCGAATTTTGACTGCCCCTTCATCATGCGGGCAATTCGCCCATCGATTCCGTCGAGAAATGCAGCAAGCAGCACCATTAGAACCGCTGGCTCGAAGCGGCCTTCGAAGGCGAGCCTTATCCCGGACAGCCCGGCACAAATCGCCAAAACGGTGATAACGTTTGGAATGACAAAACGCATCTCGATTTTGCCGAAACGTCGCGAGGTTTCATCATGCCCATGCGGTTCAAACGGTGGAAAAGGGGTGTCCATATGGTCAGGCCACTCGATAAAGCGCAGCAGCCGGTTCTGAACCGAAGGCAGCGATAACAGTTTCACCGGCAATAGCGGTCTGACCAATTTGGACGCGCACTGACGCTTGCCTTGGTAAAAACACATCGACGCGAGAGCCAAAGCGGATCAAGCCAAACCTTTCTCCAGCACCGATGGAAGCGCCCTCTTCCGCCCAGCAGACGATGCGGCGCGCAATGAGGCCCGCGATTTGGACGACACCAACCATACCATTCGGACTATCAATTCTGAGACCATTCCGCTCGTTTTCGGCGCTCGACTTGTCCAGATCAGCACTCAAAAACTTACCAGGTTTGTAAGCGATTTGCGCGATCTTGCCGCGCACGGGCGCGCGGTTAACGTGGCAGGAAAATACATTCATGAAAACCGAAACACGCGTCATTTCGCCATCGCCAAGACCCAGTTCCTTGGGTGGAATAGCGGGACCGACGGCTGAGACAATGCCGTCGGCCGGACTAATGACAAAGCGGTCGTCCGTTGGCGTTACCCTTTGCGGGTCGCGAAAAAAATAGACGCACCACAAGGTCAGCGCCACGCCGATCCAAAACAGAATATTGGCCAAGAAACCCAGCAGAAATGTTGCAATGGCAAAGGCCGCGATGAACGGCCAGCCCTCGCGATGAATCGGTACCAAGGTTTTGCGGATGGATTCGACGACGCTCATTCGGCACTCCAATACATGTCATCTTATATGTAGGTGAGAACACCGGCGCCCGCAAATAAACTTAGCGAAATTTACCCCGGCTGCGGGATTTTCCTTCTGACCACAACGCCGAGATCGTCATTTTCCTCAGCGATACGCAGACGCTCTTCGGCCTCGGTCGCTTCGCGCTGACGGTCCCACATGGAGGCGTAGAGGCCTTTCTTATCCAGCAGGGCCCGATGCGCACCGCGTTCGATAATTTCGCCGTCCTGCAAGACGATTATTTCGTCGGCTGAGATCACAGTCGAGAGGCGGTGCGCGATGACGAGCGTTGTCCGCCCGCGGCTTACCATATCGAGCGCTGTCTGAATTTCCTGCTCGGTGTGTGAGTCTAAAGCCGATGTGGCTTCATCAAGGATGAGTATCGGCGGCGCTTTTAGAATTGTCCGGGCAATGGCAACGCGCTGCTTTTCACCACCTGAGAGCTTCAAACCACGCTCGCCTACCATCGATTTATAACCATCTGGAAGCCGCGTAATGAGGTCGGAAATTTGCGCTAGATCAGCTGCTTGATGGATGAGTGCTTCCGGCGCACCGGGCTTTCCGTAGGCGATGTTGTAATAGATCGTATCGTTGAACAGAACTGTGTCCTGCGGCACCATGCCCAAGGCTGCTCGCAAAGACTCTTGCTTCACATCGCGGATGTCTTGGCCGTCGATTTCGATGCGTCCGCCTTGAATATCGTAAAAACGAAACAGCAGGCGCGAGATCGTTGACTTACCAGCTCCTGATGGACCGACAATCGCAACAGTTTTGCCGGCCGGCACGTCGTAGGAGTTGCCCTTTAGTATTGGACGTGCGGGGTCATAGGCAAAGTGGACGTTTTCGAACCTGATCGCAGCGTCTTTTACAATCAATGCCTTGGCATCTGGTTTG
>JANOYJ010000464.1:0-2282 GCA_031428815.1 Phyllobacterium sp. | reverse complement strand
AGCCTCCTGCGCCACCTGTCCGATTTTCATGTTGCGCGGCAGCGACGTCGAGCCGGTCTCCGAGGCAAGATCGCCGGTTATCGCCTTGAACAGCGTCGTCTTGCCCGTGCCATTTCGCCCCACAAGCCCCGCATGCGTGCCTTCGGGCAGGGTGAGGTTGGCATGGTCGAGCAAAAGCCGACCGGCAATGCGCAGCGAGAGATCCGTGATTTGGAGCATGATGTAGCGGCCTTCGCCTAAGAGTGTGAAATGTTAGCGCAAACGCTTCGGGCGCACTTCGACGAGTTCGCCGTTCAAACGCCGGTCGAGATATTCCGAGCATTCCGCGATGAGCTCATCGCCCATGCCGGTGAAAAAATGATTGGCACCCGGCATGGTGTTTTGCGTGATCGTGATGCCTTTTTGGCTCTTCAGTTTATCGACCAAAACCTGCACGTCCTTCGGCGGCGCGACCTTGTCTTGGTCGCCGTGAATGATGAGACCGGAAGAGGGGCAGGGGGCGAGGAAGGAGAAATCATAGGTGTTCGGCTGCGGCGCGACCGAGATAAAGCCTTCAATCTCCGGGCGGCGCATCAAAAGCTGCATGCCGATCCACGATCCGAAGGAATAGCCGGCAATCCAGCAGGTCTTGGATTCCGGATGCAGCGACTGCACCCAGTCCAGCGCCTGCGCGGCATCGGACAATTCGCCCGAACCATGGTCGAATTCGCCCTGGCTGCGGTCAATGCCGCGAAAATTGAAGCGCAACGTCGTGAAGCCGCGCTGCTGGAACATGTAGAACAGGTCATAGACGATCTTATTGTTCATCGTGCCGCCGAATTGCGGATGCGGATGCAAGACCATGGCAATCGGTGCGCCCTTGTCTTTGGACGGCTGGTAGCGGCCTTGCAGGCGACCGGCGGGTCCGTTGAAAATCACTTCGGGCATGGTCACTCCAAAACTGTCAAGGCCGATAAAACGGCACTTAATTGTCGCACAAACCGGTCCGCGACTTGACGGGCGAAGGCGCTTTACCTAGAACAAGATTAGAACCATTCAAAACTGGAATGGAGGACAGAAGCGTTCCGCGCGGCCTCCTTAGAGCAATTCGGGTTTGAAATTCAAGAAAATAGAGACTTTCGTTAGCCTTGACCTAACGCGGGGAAAAAATGAACGGCAGCCGGGCCTATCTCGACCATAACGCGACCGCGCCTTTCTTGCGCGAAGCCCGCGATGCGATGGTTGCAGCGCTCGACCTTTCGGGCAATCCATCCTCCGTCCATTCAGAAGGCCGCAAGGCACGCAGCGTGATTGAAGAAGCGCGGCGCAACGTGGCTGATCTGGTCAATGTCAAAGCCGAACAAGTCACCTTCACCTCCGGCGCAACAGAGGCGGCTAATCTCGCGCTGACACCGGATTACCGCATGGGGCGGGGCGCTTTGGTGATGTCCAAGCTCTATGTCTCGGCCATTGAGCACCCTGCGGTGTTGGCGGGCGGGCGGTTTGCCAAGGATGATGTCATCATTGTTCCGGTGGATGGCGATGGTCGTATCGACCTCAAAGCCTTGGAAATCGCACTGACCGCGCATGATCGCGAGGCGGGCCTCCCGCTCGTCGCCGTCCAACTCGCCAACAACGAATCCGGTATCATCCAGCCAATCGCCGAAATTTCCGCAATTGTGAAACAGTCCGGCGGTATCCTCGTCGTTGACGCTGTGCAAGCGCCGGGGCGTATTTCACTCGATCTATCATTGGGTTACGCCGATTTTCTGATTCTCTCCGCCCACAAAATGGGTGGCCCGAAAGGCGTTGGCGCGCTGATCTCGAATTCTACTTTGCTGATGCCAGCGCCATTGTTGCGCGGCGGCGGACAGGAAAAGGGCCATCGCGCCGGCACAGAAGCGCTGCCGCTGATCGCTGGCTTTGGCGCTGCGGCGAAGGTCGCGAAAGAACGGCTCACCAAATCGGATGAACTGCTCGCCAAGCGCAACGCCGTGGAAGCCATCATCTTGAACCAAGCGCCGGACGCGCTGATTCACAGCGCCACTGTCGACCGCTTGCCCAACACGACCTTCTTCACCATTCCCGGCCTCAAAGCCGAAACCCTGCAAATCGCTTTTGACCTTGGCGGCGTGGCGCTGTCTGCCGGTTCCGCCTGTTCGTCCGGCAAGCTCGGCACCAGCCATGTGCTGGAAGCCATGGGGCTTGGCAAAGTCGGCGGCGCACTGCGTGTGTCGATTGGCCATGAGACCTCGGATGTTGATTTGGCGGTGTTTGAAAAATGCTTGGCGGACATCATGGCG
>JANOYJ010000463.1:0-1925 GCA_031428815.1 Phyllobacterium sp. | reverse complement strand
GCCTTTGCCAAGGAGGGCGCGACCTCCGAAATTATCGCGCCAAAGGTCGGCGGAGTGAAGGCTTCGGACGGCAGCAAAATCGTCGCCAAGCACATGATCGATGGCGGCCCCTCAGTGTTGTTCGATGCCGTGGCGCTTCTGATCACTTTGGAAGGCGCGGAACTGCTCGCCCAAGAAAGCACGGCACGCGATTTCGTTGCCGACGCCTTCGCGCATTTGAAGTTTATCGGCCATGTTTCATCCGCAGGTCCGCTGCTGATGAAGGCAGGTGTGACGCCTGGCGTTGATGAGGGCGTCATCGCGCTCGACTCGCCCAAATCGGTCGCGCAATATCTTGATGCGTGCCGCAGGTTGCGGCTTTGGTCACGCAAACCCGGTGTGAAACTTCCGTAACACGCAGGGTGCTAAGGGACGATCAACGTTCCAGCGCCATGCTCGGTGAGCAATTCCAACAGGACGGCATGCGAGGTCTTGCCGTTCAAAATAACCACGCCTTCTACGCCGCGTTGAATGGCATCGATACAGGTCTCGACCTTCGGGATCATCCCGCCGGAAATTGTGCCATCTGCAATCAGCTTGCGCGCCTCGGACACAGACAATTCCTTGATGAGGTTTTTGTCCTTGTCGAGAACCCCCGGAACGTCCGTGAGAAACAAGAGGCGCGAGGCTTGGAGAGCGCCAGCAATGGCTCCGGCAAACGTATCGGCATTGATGTTGTACGTGTGCCCGTCGCGACCCGGCGCGACCGGTGCGATAACCGGGATCATTTCCGAGCGGGCGAGAAGATCAAGCAGGGTGCGATCCACTTCGACGGGCTCGCCGACAAAACCCAAATCCAAAACCCGCTCAATATTGGAATCGGGGTCCTTAATCGTCTTCTGCGCCTTTTCGGCAAAAACCATATTGCCGTCCTTGCCGCAAAGCCCGATGGCCCATTCGCCTTCGGCATTAATCAGCGCCACGATTTCCTTGTTGATCGAACCGGCCAAAACCATTTCAACGATCTCAACCGTCTTCTGATCGGTAACGCGCAGGCCGCCTTCGAATTTTGACTCGATGCCCATCCGGTTCAGCATCGCGCCAATTTGCGGCCCACCGCCATGCACAACGATGGGATTGATGCCGGACTGTTTGAGGAGCGCAATATCCCGCGCAAAGGCGCGACCGAGCGAAATATCGCCCATCGCATGGCCGCCATACTTCACCACAATGGTCTTGTTCTCGTAGCGCTGCATAAACGGCAGCGCCTCCGCCAAAAGCCGCGCTTGCAGTTCGCCTTTTTCTAATGAGGAATCGCTCGCCATGGCCCTGCCTTTCATGTCAAATCGCGTCGGCTTTTACGGAGAAAACTCCTGCGGGGCAATAAACGATTGCTGATAAAACATTCGGCTATGTTACGAGATTCTAACAGTCGGCCGCATCGATGTGTCCAAAGACGGAGTTCAAGATTGAAGAAAATTATCGTCCTTACCGATATACACATCATGCCTGAAGGCCGTCAGATCATCGGGATTGACCCGACCGCCCGACTGGATGCGGCGATTGCACATATCAAGATAACCAGCGCCGACGCGGATTTGGTCGTGTTCACCGGCGACCTCACGAATTACGGCGATGCACAATCCTATGTCACCTTGCGCCAATCGCTCAAAAGCCTCGATATTCCCTACAAGCTATTGATAGGCAATCACGACATTCGAGAAAACTTTCAAAGTGAGTTTCCCGACGTGGATAGGGACGCAAATGGTTTCGTGCAGTTTGTCGAGGACATCGCCGACTGGCGTCTTGTCGGGCTAGATTCCTTGAATTCGCCTCAGATTGAAGGAACCAGACGCGGTTCAGGTCGGCTTTGCGAAAAGCGGCTGCAATTCCTTGACGATGCGCTCACAGGTGCAGGCCATCGTCGTGTCATCGTCTTTTTGCAC
>JANOYJ010000462.1:0-3344 GCA_031428815.1 Phyllobacterium sp. | reverse complement strand
CGAATACCGGGGTGGTTCGCCGCTGTTCTTCGCTGGCGCGGATAAGCGTTGCGTGGCCGCCGCCGTGTCTTTTGATGATCGCGCGTAAGACTTCGGCTTCGGGATCCCCTTCGCATCGTATCCAGATCATCCCGCCTTGCCAGTCGTAAAACGCGTCGGCGGCGGCATGCATTCTGAAATCCGCCAAGATTGCATGGCCGGACATTGGCGGCACTGATACGCGCCAAACGGGATGGTCCGTGCCATCGGAAAATGGCGTGCAATCGCGAATGTCACGCCACAGTGCCCGAGATTGGGCATCGGGCAGTATATCCGCCTTGCCTGTGAGCAATTGCGCTAGTTTTTCAGCCCGGTACGTGACGGATGTCGGAAATCCTTCAATCCGTAAAAGCGTTGAAGACGCGCCCGTCAATGCGCCGCCGGTCACTTTGCCGGTCACCGTTTCCGGCAGATGTGCGGCGGATGACACTTCGGCATTGGAGCCCATAGCAAGCGCCATAGCGGCGGCTGCTTCGGCATCGTCAAGACCACGCAAGACCAAGGTTTGTTCGGTCTCAGCAGCGGGCAGAACTTTGAAGGTGACAGTCGTTAATACCGCAAGCGTCCCCCATGAACCGGCAAGGCCTTTCGATAGGTCATAGCCGGTGACATTTTTCATCACCCGTCCGCCGGATTTGAACAATTCCCCGCGACCGGAAACCGCCTCCACACCCAGGACATGATCCCGCGCGGCACCGGCTTTCAAACGTCGCGGGCCGGATGTGTTGGTCGCGAGCACCCCGCCGATTGTGCCCCGTCCCGGTTTGCCGCCGAGTAGTGGGCCATAGTCCATGGGTTCAAAAGCAAGCTGTTGGCCATTGGCGGAGAGAAGTGTGTCGATCTCGGCGATGGGCGTTCCGGCAAGGGCTGAGAGGACGAGTTCTTCCGGTTCGTAAAGGGTGACGCCGGTGAGATTGGAGAGGTCGAGAGTTTCAGTGGCGGTCGAAGGCGGGCCGATGCGGCGCTTGGAGCCATGACCAATGATGTCCAGCGGGGTGCGGGCGGCGAGGGCGGATTGGACTGATGCGAGGACGTTGGCTGGGGTCATCAAAACCTCGGAATGTCCGGATGCGCCATTTGACCTTGATGCACATGCATGCGGCCCAGTTCGGCGCAGCGGCGCAATTGCGGGAAAACCTTGCCGGGATTGAGCAAATGTTGCGGATCAAAAGCGCATTTCACGCGCATTTGGGTGTCGAGATCGATTTCGTTGAACATGACCGGCATCAGATCCCGCTTTTCAACGCCGACGCCATGTTCGCCCGTCAGCACACCGCCGACTTCGACACAGAGACGCAGAATGTCGGAGCCGAAATTCTCGGCCTTTTCCAATTCGCCCGGTGTGTTGGCATCATAGAGAATGAGCGGATGGAGATTTCCGTCACCCGCGTGAAACACGTTGGCGACACTCAAGCCGTATTTCACCGACATCTCGCGCATGCCGCGCAAGACCTTTGGTAATTCCTTGCGCGGAATGGTGCCGTCCATACAGTAATAATCCGGCGATATACGCCCGACCGCGGGAAACGCCGCCTTGCGCCCCGCCCAAAACATCTGCCGCTCGTCTTCGCTGGTGGAAACTTTAAGCGTGGTGGAATTGTTGCGCGAAGCGATGTCGGTGACGCGCAGGAGCAGATCATCAACCTCCGCTTCCGGTCCGTCCAATTCGACAATTAACAACGCCTCAACATCGCGCGGGTAACCGGCATGAACAAAGTCTTCGGCCGCGTGAATGGCAGGGCGGTCCATCATTTCCATACCGCCGGGAATGATCCCCGCGCCGATAATGTCAGCAACGCATTGTCCCGCCTCTTCGCTGGAGGCAAAGCCGATCAAGGCGGCGCGGGCGGTTTCGGGCTTTTGCAACACGCGGACGGTCACCTCGGTAACGACGCCGAGCAAGCCTTCTGAACCCGTCATCAGACCGAGCAGATCATAGCCCTCCGAATCGAGATGCTTACCCCCAACGCGCATGACATCGCCATTGATAAGCACCATCTCGACCCCGAGAACATTCGAGGCCGTCAGCCCGTATTTCAGCGAATGGACCCCGCCGGAATTTTCCGCAACATTGCCGCCAATCGAGCAGGCGATTTGCGAGGAAGGGTCGGGGGCGTAGTAAAAGCCGTGCTCCTCCACCGCCCGCGTGATACCGAGATTGGTAACGCCGGGTTGAGCGACGACAACGCGGTTGGCAAGGTCGATGTCGAGAATGCGGTTGAAGCGCGACATGACCAACAGCACCGCATCCTCCAATGGCAAAGCGCCTCCGGACAGTGACGTTCCGGAGCCACGCGGCACGACTTTGATGTTTTCGCGCTGGCAGTATTTAAGGATGCGCGACACTTGCGCCGTCGTTTGCGGCAGGACGACGACCATCGGCATCTGGCGGTAGGCAGTCAGCCCGTCACTTTCAAAAACCCGCATCCCGGTCTGCGTGTCGACGACGCCTTCCCCCGGCACGATCTCGCGCAATTGCGCGATGATCTCGCTGCGCTTGGCGAGCGTCTCCACGTCGGCTTTCGGCATCATCAGCGCGGTCATTGGAAATACCCTTTCAGGTTTTCAATCTAAGCCGCTTTAAGGATGGATATCCAGCCATCTTCGTCAGTGAATGTGCTAAGCGCCTCATAGGAATGAATGGTCGCATGCGGCGTTTCGATTGGACGATCATGCGTGGCAGTAATGACCATCAGCGCGGCCCCCGCACTTTCGCCGGCCGTTATCCCTGCATGCGCATCTTCGAACACGATGCAATCTTCAATGGCGACGCCCAAACGCTCGGCACCTAATAGGAAACACTGCGGATGCGGTTTTCCGGCGATGACGTCTTCGGACGTCACCATAATGTCCGGCACGGGAACACCCGCCGCCGCTAAGCGGCGCTTGGCAAGCTCAGCGGGAGCGGACGTGACAATGGCCCAACCGGTTGACGGGAGGGCATTTAAGAACGCGACGACGCCCGGGATAGCGACGATGTCATGCACATCATCGATCTCAGCCGCTAATATGCCTGCCGCCTCCTCAGCAGGATCAAGCCCGGGAAGCGCTAATTTCGTAATTGTATCAATACCCCGGACGCCATGAATTGTCGGCAGAAAGGTCACAGGGTCCAGACCGTTGCGAATGGCCCATGCACCCCAGACCCGGAGTGTGGAGCCTGATGAATCGATCAATGTGCCGTCCATGTCGAAGAGAAAGGCGGCGAACTTTTTGTTATACACAGGCACGCTTGTTGAGGACAATTATCGGTTCCAATTCAGTACAAAAGTCAGTGCACTCCTTGGAACAGGGGCATGTCAAGG
>JANOYJ010000461.1:0-5100 GCA_031428815.1 Phyllobacterium sp. | reverse complement strand
CATTTTCGAGTGTTAATGCGTCGTTTTCTGCTTTGACTACCCGGTAAAAGCACGAGCGACGACCGGTATGGCAGGTGGCGTCGTGACCGGCGACAAGGACTTTCAGCCAAATCGCGTCCTGATCGCAGTCGGTTCGGATTTCCTGCACGGTTTGGAAATTGCCAGAACTCTCGCCCTTTTTCCAAAGCTTTTGCCGTGAACGCGACCAATAATGCACGATACCGGTCTCAAGCGTCAGGCGCAGTGATTCTTCATTCATATGCGCGACCATCAGGAGTTCGCCATCTTTTGCATCCGTGACCACGGCGGTCACCAATCCTGATGCGTCAAAGCGCGGAGTGAAAATCGCGCCTTCTTCTAGGTCATGCTTGTCTTGGGGGGGAGCTTGAAAAGTCATGGCCGGTCCTGAATGAGAGGACTGACCACACGATCAGCCCTTGAGAAGCGTCATAAAGCGCACTTGTTCATGCGGATTGTCAATAAAGCCGCCGGTAAACCGTGTTGTGATGGTCGTCGAGCCAGCAAGTTTGATGCCGCGCATCGACATGCACATATGTTCGGCCTCCAACATCACCGCAACGCCGCGCGGGTTGAGCACATCTTGAATGCAGTCCGCAATTTGCGCAGTCATGGTTTCCTGAGTTTGCAGGCGACGCGCAAAAATATGCACCACGCGGGCAATCTTGGAAAGACCGACGACTTTTGAATCCGGCAGATAAGCGACGTGTGCCTTGCCAATAATCGGCACGACATGGTGCTCGCAATGCGAATGGAAGGCGATGTCCTTGATAAGGACCATGTCGTCATAGCCGGCGACTTCTTCGAACGTGCGGCCAAGTTCTTCCGCCGGGTTTTCATCATAGCCGGAAAACATTTCCGAATAGGCTTTGACCATGCGCGACGGCGTATCGATTAACCCTTCGCGGTCTGGATTATCGCCTGTCCAGCGCAAAAGCGTGCGCACGGCGGCCTCCGCTTCTTCACGGCTCGGGCGGATGATTTCATTGGATTTGGTGTGAGGGTCAACCAAACCATTGGTCGAAACGTTTTTTACATAGGCGTCCATAAAGCGTCTCCCGTAGTTCCCCTCTGATACGGAGGAACGAGTTAAACGGACCACGCCGGATTCCAATTGGAACGGGACGGCGGAAGTACATTATCCAGAACCCGTGGCCGATAAAGGCCAGTGGAAAATCTGAACATGCACCTATATAATAGACTGAACTCGAATTTGTAGCACCTCAAAGCGGCATTTTTTATGAACACGCCGTCAAGGAGCACTCACCACCATGATTAGCGACGTCTATAATGCCAAAATACTCGATTATGCGGGCAATATCCCGCGTATTGGCCGCTTGCAAAATCCTGATGCCAGCGCGACGGCGCATTCGAAACTCTGCGGATCGACGGTGATTGTTGATATTAGGATGGATAAGGACGTCGTCGTGGACTTTGCCCACGATGTGAAGGCTTGTGCACTAGGTCAGGCATCTGCATCGATTATGGCGCGGCATGTGATTGGTTCCACATCCGAAGAGCTGCGGCAGGTGCGTGAACAGATGAAGGACATGCTAAAGGAAAATGGTATGCCGCCTGAAGGTAAGTTTGAGGAACTCAAATTCTTCGAACCTGTGCGTGACTACAAGGCGCGCCATGCGTCGACCATGCTGACATTTGATGCCGTAGTGGAAGCGATTGCGCAGGTGGAGAACAAGCGTGCAAATGTCGTTGCCTAGTTCTTCCACATGAGCAACGAACGCCCGCGGGCGAAGCATCATCAGTCCCGCAACTATTCCGGCCCGTTCCGCAAAACGCCCGGACGTCTGTTCGGCATGGCATTTGTGCGTCTTTACCAACTCACACTCTCGGGGTTCATCGGCAATTCCTGCCGTCATCTGCCGACCTGCTCCGAATATACTTACGAGTCGATAGCGCGGCACGGCTTTTGGCCGGGGGGGTGGATGGGACTGTTCAGGTTTATGCGCTGCGGGCCGTTCGGCACGCATGGGCATGATCCGGTGCCGGAAGTACTTGACGCAAGGCTGAAATGGTATCTGCCATGGCGCTATTGGCGGCCTTTACCTTGACGTCATGTCGCGCTATCACGCCCTCGCGCCTGAGATTCAGGCCGATTTCACACCACCCGCGTTCGTATGCGGGACTGGATAACGGAGCAGAATATGACACAGATTTCCCTGACATTTCCCGATGGTTCCGCCCGCGATTATGATGCGGCGATAACGGGGCTTGCCCTTGCTGAGGGCATTTCAAAGTCGCTCGCCAAGAAAGCTGTCGCCTATGCGCTGGATGGCGAAGTACGCGATCTGTCCGACCCGATTGGCGCGTCCGGCGCGATGGAGATTCTGACTCGCGACGACAAGCGGGCGTTGGAGCTCATTCGCCATGATTGTGCGCATGTGATGGCTGAGGCCGTGCAGGAATTGTTTCCGGGAACGCAGGTGACCATCGGACCCGTGATCGAAAACGGCTTCTATTACGACTTTGCCAAAGAGCCGCCTTTTACGCCGGAAGACTTGCCCGTCATCGAGAAAAAGATGCGCGAGATTATCGGGCGCAACAAGCCGTTCACCAAGGAAGTTTGGACACGAGAGAAGGCAAAGCAAGTTTTTGCGGCTAAGGGCGAGGCCTATAAGGTTGAGCTTGTCGATATGATTAAGTCGGGCGAAGACCTGAAGATTTATGCGCAGGGCGATTGGTTCGACCTGTGCCGCGGGCCGCATATGGCCTCGACAGGTCAGATTGGCGCGGCGTTCAAGCTGATGAAGGTTGCGGGTGCCTATTGGCGCGGCGATTCAAATAATCCGATGTTGAGCCGAATTTATGCGACGGCATGGCATACGCAGGAAGAACTCGACAGTTACCTTCACATGCTGGAAGAAGCGGAGAAGCGTGATCATCGTAAGCTTGGCCGTGAAATGAACCTGTTTCACTTTCAGGAAGAAGGCCCGGGCGTTGTGTTTTGGCATGCTAAGGGCTGGCGCATGTTCCAGAACCTTGTCTCCTATATGCGACGCCGCTTGGACGAACAGGGCTATCAAGAGGTCAACGCGCCGCAAGTGTTGGACAAATCATTGTGGGAGATTTCCGGCCATTGGGGCTGGTATCGCGATAATATGTTCAAGGTCACAGTTGCTGGCGATGAAACGGATGATGAGCGGGTATTCGCTTTGAAGCCGATGAATTGCCCGGGACATGTGCAAATTTTCAAACATGGTCTGAAATCTTACCGCGATCTGCCCATCAAAATGGCGGAATTCGGTAATGTGCATCGCTACGAGCCGTCCGGTGCTTTGCATGGCTTGATGCGCGTGCGTGGGTTTACGCAAGACGACGCGCATATTTTCTGCACAGAAGAGCAACTCGCGTCAGAATGCTTGCGTATCAACGATTTGATCCTGTCCACCTATGCCGATTTTGGCTTTTCCGGCATCACGGTGAAGCTCTCAACACGTCCTGACAAACGTGTGGGTTCGGATCAGAGTTGGGACGAGGCCGAGGCCATAATGGGCGATGTCTTGAATCAGATTGAGGAACAATCCGGCGGCGCGATCAAGACAATGATTAATCCGGGCGAGGGCGCATTTTACGGGCCGAAGTTCGAATACGTGTTGCGCGACGCGATTGGCCGTGACTGGCAATGCGGCACAACGCAGGTGGATTTCAATCTGCCGGAACGCTTCGGCGCATTCTATATCGATAGCGAATCCAACAAGCGGCAGCCCGTCATGGTGCATCGTGCCATTTGTGGATCGATGGAGCGGTTCCTCGGGATACTTTTAGAAAACTATGCCGGAAACGTCCCGCTGTGGTTTGCCCCGATCCAAGTCGTCGTGGCGACCATCACTTCGGATGCGGATGAGTATGGCCGGGAAGTCGCTGCATTGCTGAAGAAGGCCGGGCTTCACGTCGAGACGGATTTTCGCAATGAGAAAATCAACTACAAGGTCCGTGAGCATTCCTTGGCAAAGATCCCGGTCATGTTGATCTGCGGCAAGCGCGAGGCGGAGGAGCGGACAGTCAACATCCGCCGCTTCGGCTCGCGCGACCAGAGTGAAGCGACGCTCGCCGAGGCCCTGAAGGCTCTGGTAACTGAAGCTAGGACGCCGGATTCGGTGCGCTCTGATTAAGCCATATTGGGCGCGATTCTCTGGTCGCGCTCGCAGGGTTCATCAAGATGTCATCGAATCGGCTGCATGGCCGTCATTCTAATTTGGAATGGGGCATCCGGTGCAGTTCAACGAATTTTCATATGCCAATGATGAACAGCCGCGTGTTAAACGCTGGCTCATACGGTCGATCGAAGGTCTGTCCGGGCGCAATCGCTATTTCCGTCTCTACAATATGTGGCGTCATCACATTGTCCCCGACGGTGAGCGCATTTTTGGCAAAATGCTTGACCTCATCAATATCCAACTCAATGTCGATCAGGTTTGGCCTCCGCAACACCTGCCGGATACGCCCTTGGTGATGATTGCGAATCATCCCTTCGGTATTGGCGATGGCGTTGCCATTTTGGCGCTTGCGGAAAAGTTGGGCCGTCCTTTCAAGGTGATAATTAACAACGATCTCTTGAAGATTGCAGAAATAGAACCCTATGCGCTGCCGATTTCGTTTGAAGAAACCAAAGAAGCATTGGCAGTCAACTTGAAGACCCGTCATGACGCGGTCCGTCTTTTAAAGGATGGCTACACGATCATCGTTTTCCCCGCAGGCGGCGTAGCGACAGCACCCAAGGGGTTTGGCCGGGCGAAGGACTTGCCATGGAAAATGTTTCCCGCCCGGTTGATTCAAGCAGCGCATGCCTCCGTCATCCCCTTGCATTTTTCGGGTCAAAATGGCCGCATGTTTCACTTGGTCAGCAAGGTGTCATTGACGCTTCGCCTGTCATTGCTCGTGCGGGAATTCAAGCGTTTGAGTGGCAAAACAGTTGCTGTGAAAATTGGCAAAACCTTGCACTGGGAGCAATTGGCGGAATATCCGGACAGGAAAGAGTTGCTGAAGGTCTTGCAAAATGCGGTGTTTGATCTTGAACCCGAGATCGAAATTAAGCCCGGCCGCCTGAAGAAATTGAATAAGCTG
>JANOYJ010000460.1:0-5533 GCA_031428815.1 Phyllobacterium sp. | reverse complement strand
TGAACGATGGCGAGACCCACACCAACGTGGTCACCGTCAACGGCGTTGACGATGACGGCTCACCCGTGACGGACGATGACAACCATGTCATCACCGGCGTGAACACCGCGCCGCTCATCAATATCGTCAAAACTGTCGATGCCAATCGCGACGGTGTTTTCAATGACAGCGAAACGGTCGCAGCCGGTGCGCGCTCGGTGACTTACCGTTACGCGATTACCAATGACAGCGTGTCTACCGATCCGCTGACGATCAACTCGCTGTTTGACGATAAGCTCGGCAATATCAACTTTGCCACGCCGACCAGCGGCGATAACGACAACGACGGAATATTTGATTCTGGCGAGACATGGGTGTTCGATGTCAATGCCTCGATCAATGTTCCGGGCGGCGGGAATCTGGTCAATACCGTAACGGTCAATGCGAGTGACGACGAAGGCAATCACATCATTGATTCTGACACGGCGCAGGTACTTGGACTCTCCGGTGTAGGCGTGCGCACGCCGGGCTTCTGGGGCAATCTCGGCAAGCAGTTCTGGGACGGCGCCATTGGCAATGAGACGAAGACCGGGCCGAGTTTCCCGGGCGGCGAGCTCTTGGGCTAAAATGATCTGAATGGTGCCGCCGTCGCCGGCAATGGCAATCCAAACGCCTTCATCATCATCGGCGGCGATCATGATGCAACGCTGGAGACGGGTGAGCTGAAAATGTCTCTTGCCGACGCCACGAAGTTCCTCAATGCGTCAATCAAGCAACAGCAGGATGGGCGCTGGATGCTGGCGCGCGACGCCGTGGCAGCAGAGCTGAATATACGTGCAGGAAACCCGGGAACAGACAGCGACCCGTTGACGGTCGATCCGCAGCATCTGCTCGACGACGCGGTCGCATGGCTGATCGCCAATTCCGGCGATAATATTCTGACGACGACGGAATTGAACAGCGGATCAATCAAGACCAGCAGCGCCCTATGGCAGCTTCCGCAGCTGTCAGGCGATCCGCATTCGGCGAGCGTGATGCACACACAACTCGACAATTACAACAATAATGGCAGCGTTTTTGGAATTTCGTATGCTAATGATGGCGACTTGGTCATCTGACAGACCTTTCTGTCGCATCTTCTGGATCAGCCCCTTGCGGGGCTGATCTTTTTTTCCCCATTTAACTGTATGGTTTGGCACTGTCCGCCATTTTGCCGAGCGCCTGAACGGTCCGCCAATTGCGAAATGTCACCGGCACTTTCAGCATCGGCTCCAGCCCTTCAAAAAATTTTGACTTGCCCACCCCGTCCGGCGAGTGGAGGTAAAACACCCTGCCCGCGATCAAATACTCCTCGCGCGTTCGCGGCTTTGCCGCGATCATCTCCAACGCCGTCCCGGTCGGCTCATCCGCCATGAACCCCAAATGCAATCGCGCGGGATCGATGCCGGGGTCGGTGAACGGATTGCCGGCAATCGCCGCGCTCAGTTCCTGTTCGGAAACGATCATCATTTTCGGCGCAAAGCCGAAAAATGGCTGAAAAGCATGCGAGACACATTGATGAACCGCCTCCATGGAAAGAGACGAGGAGAACACCGCATTGCCGCTCTGGATATAAGTCTCAACCTCTGTAAAGCCGTGCTCACCGAGAAATGCGCGAAACTCCACCATTTTGACAGTGTTTGCTCCGGAGACATTCACGCCGCGCAAGAGAAGGACATAACGGGTCACACAAACAGCTCCACCTTCTCAAACGTCCGCACATCCACCAGTCCCAGATCCGAAATCCTCAATTCCGGTATCACCACCAGGGCCAACAATGAGTGTTGCATATAGGCGTTGTTGAGGGTGCAGCCGCATTCGCTCATAGCAGCGACGAGTTTGTCGGCTTTAGCGGCGACAATTTCCGCGCGCTCGTCAGACATGAGACCGGCGACAGGCATTTCAATGAGGGCAAGTTCCTTACCGTCAGAAAACAACACCACGCCTCCACCAACTTCGCCCAATCGGTTTGCAGCCAGCGCCATGTCGGACTTATTGGTGCCGACGACGATCATGTGATGGCTGTCATGCGCAACAGTGGAGGCCATGGCACAAGGTTTTTTGTAGCCGAAGCCGGAGACGAAAGCATTGACCACGCCGCCAGTGGCGCGATGGCGTTCGACGAGTGAGATCTGGCAAATATCATTAGCCATGTCCGTATCGACGAGACCGTTTTTCACCACGAGGTCCGCCGTCAGCGCCTTGGTCGGGGCTTGGTTCTCGACGACGCCAATGACGCGGGCAGTCACGCGGTTTGCGCCTTGCGGCGCCAGAATGTCAAAATCCTTCGCGGTCAATACCTTACCGAGATGCACCGTGTTCTTCGCCGAATCTGGATAGGCATAAGCGGGGATTTCCCGCACCAACTTGCCAGATGAGGCGAGATGCACCCCTCGCCCATAGACGTCATCGACTTTCATTTCAGCCAAATTCGAGACAATCAGAAAATCCGCCAGCCGCCCCGGCGTAATCGAACCGATTTCTTTTTCGAGGCCAAAGTGCTGCGCCGTGTTCAGCGTCGCCATCTGAATTGCCGTGACGGGCTTCAGCCCCTGCTGAATCGCATGGCGCACAACGCGGTCCATATGACCCTCCCCGATCAGCGTCCCGGAATGGCTGTCATCGGTGCACAGAATAAAATTGCGCGGATCAAGACCCGACTCCGTCACCGCTTTGACCTGTTCGGCCACGTCATACCATGCGCTGCCAAGCCGCAGCATCGCCCGCATCCCCTGACGCACACGCGCAACCGCGTCTGACGCTTTCGTGCCTTCATGATCGTCTTCCGGCCCGCCCGCGACATAGCCATGAAACGGCAGGCCCAAATCCGGCGACGCATAATGACCGCCGATAGTCTTACCTGCCCGCTTGGTGGCTGCAATCTCGCCGGACATTTTCGCATCATTAGCCGCGACGCCCGGAAAGTTCATCACTTCGCCGAGCCCGATAATATTCGGCCACGTCATCGCCTCCTCGACATCGGCAACCGAAATGACCGCGCCCGGCGTCTCCAGCCCCGGCGCGGACGGCACACAGCTTGGCATTTGCACATGGACATTAACCGGCATCGCCATCGCTTCATCGTGCATCAGCCGCACACCGGCAAGGCCGAGCACGTTGGCAATTTCATGCGGGTCAATGAACATCGAGGTGGTGCCATGCGGGATGACCGCGCGGGTAAACTCCGTCACTGTCACCATGCCGCTCTCAACATGCATGTGGCCGTCGCAAAGGCCAGGCACCAGATAGCGGCCGTTGGCCTCGACAATCTCAGTATCCGGCCCGATACAATGGCTGGCATCCGGTCCGCAATAGGCAAAGCGGCCTTCGACGATTGCGATATCGGTGCAGGGAATAATTTCTCCTGAATGGACATTGACCCAGCGGCCATTCTTCACGACCAGATCGGCCGGCCCGCGCCCCATCGCCACATCGACAAGTGTCGTGGCGACATCGGCCCAGGCCTTTGGTAGTGCGGTTGAAGGCTGATAAAGCGTGACAGTTGACGACGACATTTTGCAATTACCCGTTACATTTCGCTAAGCATTATACCGGTTTGGTGTAGAAAACTCACGAAGTGACTCTAATATAAGGTGCTAATGATGTAAGCACACGTTTGTTTGCCACCTGCATGAAAGCGTTTCAATGAAAAACGAAGTCTTGATAGTTGTTGATATGCAAAATGATTTTTGCCCTGGCGGAGCGCTCGCAGTCGCCGAGGGCAATGACATTGTTCCATTGGTCAATCGCCATATGATCCGCTTTGATCATGTGATCCTGACGCAGGACTGGCACCCGGCCAATCATTCGAGCTTTGCGTTGAACCATGAAGGCTGCACAGCATACGAGACAATTGAGATGCCCTACGGTCCGCAAACGCTTTGGCCCGATCATTGCATTCAAGGGTCAAGCGGCGCTGAATTTCATAGCGGGCTGGACAAGAACAAGGCCGAACTCATCATCCGAAAAGGCTTTCGTTCGGAAGTCGATTCATATTCCGCCTTTTTCGAGAACGATCACAAGACGCCGACAGGCCTTGGCGGCTATCTCAGCGAGCGCGGCCTCAACACCGTCACCTTCGTCGGCCTCGCCACCGATTATTGCGTCGCTTATTCAGCACTCGATGCGCGAAAACTCGGACTGGAAACCAAAGTTCTCCTCGATTCCTGCCGCGGTATTGACCTGAACGGCTCGGTCAACTCCATGTTGGAGACGATGCGGCTCGCGGGCGTAACGCTGGCCTGACAGAATACGAGAATCGCAAACTTCTTCGTCAATGCTTCTGGAATTGCGCGACGCTGCCCTCTAAGACTATTCATAGCTGGAGGAGCGGAACGCATATGGCCAAGAACGACATTGCCTCGCGCGTCTATGACCATACGTTCAAGCTCGATCCCATAATCCGATCGCTACTTGATACAGATTTCTATAAGCTTCTGATGTTGCAAATGATCTGGAAGCAATATCCGGATGTTACGACAACATTCTCCCTGATTAACCGCACTAAATCCGTCCGGCTTGTCGATGAGATCGATGAGCCGGAACTACGCGCCCAACTCGACCACGCAAGGGAAGTGCGGTTGAAAAAGAAGGAATTGATCTGGCTGGCGGGTAACACATTCTATGGCCGCAAGCAGATTTTCGAACCGGAGTTTCTCGAGTGGCTAAGTAATTTCCGCCTGCCCGAATACGAACTTCACACCAAAGACGGCCAATATGAACTGACATTTCACGGCAAATGGGCGGAGACGACGCTGTGGGAAATCCCGGCGCTCGCCATTATCAACGAATTGCGCTCCCGCGCCGCGCTGAAATCTCTCGGTCCCTTTGCGCTCGATGTGCTCTATGCGCGTGCCAAAGCGAAGATGTGGGCCAAGGTGGAGCGGTTGAAAGCCCTCCCAGACATCCGCATTTCCGATTTCGGCACGCGCCGCCGCCATTCATTCCTCTGGCAGCGCTGGTGTGTGGCAGCGCTCAAAGAAGGCATTGGCGAAGCCTTTTCAGGAACTTCCAACGTCCTGCTCGCCATGGACAATGATCTGGAAGCGCTCGGCACCAACGCGCATGAATTGCCCATGGTCGCGGCGGCTTTGGCCAATAGCGACGAGGAATTGTTGCAAGCGCCGTATAAAATCCTGTCGGATTGGCAAAAACTCTACTTCGGCAACTTGCTGATCGCCCTGCCCGACGCCTTTGGCACCGCATCCTTCTTGCGCAACGCGCCGGATTGGGTCGCTGATTGGACCGGCTTTCGCCCCGACAGCGCCCCGCCGATTGAGGGCGGCGAGAAGATCATTAACTGGTGGAAATCGAGAGGCCGCGACCCGCGCGACAAACTGTTGATTTTCTCTGACGGTCTCGATGTCGAGTCCATTGAGCGTACGTATGCCCATTTCAAAGGCCGTGTGCGCATGAGCTTTGGTTGGGGCACCAACCTCACCAATGATTTCGAAGACTGCGCCGTCATCGAAAATGATGCGCTAACGGCCATTTCATTGGTCTGCAAAGACACGGA
>JANOYJ010000459.1:0-2043 GCA_031428815.1 Phyllobacterium sp. | reverse complement strand
TCGGCCTTTTGATCTTGCTTGTGGGTTTGGGCGCGGTTACCGCGATGGCATGGACCGGTTGGCTCATTAATCACTTTGGATCGAAGAAGGTGGTCATCGGGTTTGCCATTATCGGATGTATAAGCTTTGCGCTGGTTATCCTTGCGCCAACAATCCCGCTTATCATCCCCGTCCTCATCCTCATGGGTGCCAGCATCGGCTCCATGGACGTTGCGATGAACGCCAATGCGGTGGAGATTGAAGCGCGGCTGAATAAGGCTGTGATGTCTTCCTCGCACGGATTCTGGAGCCTTGGTGGCTTTATCGGCGGTGGTATCGGCGGGATTCTGATTTCAAAATTTGGCGAACAAGGGCACGCGCTCATCGCAACCGGTGTCGGTCTGGCGATGGCATTTGCCGCCTCCCCTTTTCTTATTACAGAATCACATCACCACGACGAGAAGGTCGAGAAACCCAAATACGCTTGGCCGAAAGGAACGGCGATTTACATCTTGGGTTTCATGGCCTTGTTCTGCATGATCCCGGAAGGCGCTGTGCTGGATTGGGCAGCGCTGTATCTCAGCAAGGAACTAGGCGCGGATGTTGCGACCAGTGGTTTTGCCTTCGCCTTTTTCTCCGGCACAATGGCGATCATGCGGTTCTTAGGCGACGCAGTGCGCAACCGCTTTGGCGCGGTTAACACGATGCGATATTCCGGCTTCATCGCAGCGATTGGCATGCTGGTTGGTGGCCTGGCGCCAAATCCATGGTTTGCCATTATCGCCTTTGCGTTTTCCGGACTTGGAATTGCCAATATGGTGCCTATTGCGTTCTCGGCGGCCGGCAACCAGCCGGGTCTCTCACCGGGGTCGGGCATTTCGCTCGTCACGTTGATGGGCTATTCCGGCATTCTCGTCGCGCCATCGTCGATTGGATTCATTGCCGAGTATATCGGCTTTCGATCGACTTATGTGACGCTGGCCTTCTTCTTAGTGATTGTCTCTATTCTCGCCGGTCAGGTGGCGTCGGCGGATCGGGAGAAGGTGGAGAACGCCTCATAGAGGAAGTCTGCGGTGCGCCGGATACGCGGCGCGGTTTTCACATCCTTGTGCATAGCGAGCCAAGTTGGCAGAACGGGTAGCGGCATGTCTGGGAGTAGGGCGATGAGCAATGGCCTGTCACCGGCAGCTTGAACCAACGAACTCATGGCAACTATTCGGCTGCCATTGGCATTTCTGGTGCCGCTTCCACAACCGGCTTCGGTTTACGACGGAATAGACGTTTGAAGAAGCCGACTTTTCCTGGAACGGGCTTGGCGCGCGTGAACACCATCAGTGCCGATGGGGTGACGATCAGTGTCAACACTGTCGAGAAGGCCAGACCAAAAACGATAGCGCTGGAGAGGGCGATCCACCATTGAGTGGATGGCGCGCCAATCGTTGTGTCATGCGTCATGATTTCGAGATTGACCCCGAAGGCAATCGGAAAAACGCCGAGGATAGCCGTCGCGGCGGTGAGCACCACCGGACGGGCACGCTCACGGCAGGTTTGCAAAATCGCTTCAATTTTGTCGACGCCTTCCGAACGCAAATGATCGTATGTGTCAATCAACACAATATTGTTGTTCACCACCACCCCCGCCAGAGCGATAACGCCGATACCCGTCATGACGATGGAGAACGGCTGCTCCATGATGATCAGCCCCAAGAAGACGCCGACCGTTGACATGACCACGGCAGACAGAACCAGCCAGACAGAGACAAACTTGTTAAACTGAGCGAGCAAGACGACGAAGATCAGGAAAATCGCAGCGCCGAAAGCTTTGGACAGAAACGCACCGGCCTTGGCCTGTTCTTCGTCTTCACCAACCAGCTTCCATTTGATGTCACCAAGCTCCATTTTTTCAAGATCAGCTTTGACCTTTTCTTGGATCACCGAGTTCTGCACGCCTTCGCGAATACCGGCCTGAACCGTGATCGTGCGCTCGGAATCGATGCGATTAAGGACACCGAGGCTGAGGCTTGGTTCGCGGGTGACGAAGTTGGAAATCGGCACCGAACCAAG
>JANOYJ010000458.1:0-2401 GCA_031428815.1 Phyllobacterium sp. | reverse complement strand
TTTCCGGTGATCGATCCACTGAAGCGTTTTTCTTTCGCGGCTCCCACGCCAATGGCCGGACCCATGCCGCGCGTCAGCGTTCCGGGACTTTTCGATCCACTCTTTCCTGCCCAAGTGAATTCGCAACTGGAAGAGATCGTCAGCGCGGCGCACCTTTGCCAACGCCTTCTGGCACTGAAGCGCGCGCTTGACGATCTGCCGCGACAGGCAAAACGGCTCGCCCGCTGGCAGGCGCGGCGCGACTTTTCCCTTCAAAGCCAAACCTCGCCGCGGCGCCTGTCGCCATTTCGCCCCGGAAGACCCCCCGGCCATCGCAAGCGGGTCCTTCACGAGATCGATGATGTCTTGCGCGAGTGCCATGGTCTGGCGCTCGACGCCTGTGCATTGGCTGATACGTCATGAACTTGGCGGTGGTCACAAGCGGTCAATCGGCACGCGCGGTGCTTCGGAAGAGGTGCCGCAATAGAGGTGTGGAGTAAATTCGCTTTCTATGGCTGCGTCGAAACAGCACTGACCTTATGCGGCGTTGGATGGAAGCACTTCTTCCAAAATACGGGAACCCGTTTCGTTCTCCGCCACCGCAAGCTCAAACGCCGTTTGGAGATTGAGCCAGAATCTGGCGCTGTTACCAAAAAACCGCGCCAGTCGCAGTGCGGTATCAGGGGAAATGCCACGCTTTCCGTTTAAAATGTCAGTGATACGACCAGAGGGCAGCCGGAGCGCCAAAGCCAAACGGTTCGCCGACATGTCACGGGCGCTCAGTTCGCGTTTCAATATCCGGCCAGGATGAACAGCAATCATTCAACTACTCCTTCAATGATAATCAACAATCTCAACGTCCCACGCGTCGCCAGCGTCTGTCTAACGTAGTATGAAAGTCATTTAGATTCCAGACTTGTCCAACCCTTGCGCCGCTTCCCCCTTTCCGCTATACGCCGCCCGTCCGTGCAGACACCCTTGGAGGCAGCACGGATGGAAGTGTTTCCTGAAATGCTTCTGGTTTGACCGAAATCTTTCAAATGATCCGGCCACTCCACTCCATAATTTAACGAAAGGTCTCACCATGAGCAAAGCATATGAGCTCAAGGCCGAGGCGCGCGATCGGGTTGGTAAGGGGTCCGCCCGGGACATTCGCCGCAACGGTAGGGTGCCAGCTGTCATTTACGGTGACAAGAAGGCTCCAATTTCTATTTCCCTTGATTACAAGGAACTTTACTACAAGATTCATGGCGGTGGCTTCATGCACACGATTGCCACGCTCGATGTAGGCGGCGAGAAAATCCGCGTTCTGCCCAAGGATTATCATCTGCATCCGGTCAACGATAAGCCGATGCATGTTGATTTCCTGCGTGTTTCGGCCAATTCCCGCATCACTGTGGAATTGCCCGTGCATTTCATCAATCAGGAAACCTCACCGGGCATTAAGCGCGGCGGCATCTTGAACATTGTGCGCCACGAAATCGAGTTCACCTGCCCGGTTGATTCAATCCCTGACTTCGTCACAGTTGACTTGGCGGGTGTGGACATCGGTCACTCGGTGCATATTTCGGCGATCACACTGCCGGAAGGCTTGAAGCCGACCATCGACCGTGACTTTACCGTTGCGACCATCGTGTCGCCAGGCGGCGCGCTCGAAGCTGCAGAAACACCTGCCGCGTAATTTTTGAGGACCGGGTCCATGCTGCTCATTGCAGGCCTTGGCAATCCCGGCCTCAAATATTCAAAGAACCGGCACAATATTGGTTTTATGGCGGCGGACGCAATTGTCCGCCGCCATTCCTTTTCGCCTTGGCAAAAGAAATTCTCAGCCGAGATTTCCGAAGGCATGCTCGACGGCGAGAAGACCATTGTTATCAAGCCTCAAACTTTCATGAACAATTCCGGACAATCCGTCGGTGAGGCTTTGCGCTTCTATAAATTGGAACTGAAAGACCTCGTCGTCATCTATGACGAGTTGGATCTTTTTCCCGGTAAACTGCGCGTAAAAACCGGCGGCGGTTCCGGCGGCCATAATGGCATCCGAAGCATTGATCAGCACTGCGGCAAAGACTACCGCCGCGTCCGCCTTGGCATCGGCCATCCGGGAGCCAAAGAACTGGTACACAATTACGTGCTCGGCGATTTTGCCAAGCTCGAGCTCGACTGGCTTGACCCGATGTTAGACGCACTCGCCGATGCTTCACCACTCCTCACCAAATCAGACGATTCCGGCTTCATGAACAAAGTTGCCGTCGCCATGGGCCAAGGTGATCAGCGCAAGGTGGAAACCCCGAAAGCTGAAAGCCATATCCGCCAAGCCCGCCCGCATGGAACGCCAAAGCTGCCCGAGACCGGACCGATGGCCGCCATGCTTAAGCGCCTGTTCGGCAAGGAGTAGCCCTGTGGACGCTCGACGAGGTAT
>JANOYJ010000457.1:0-4241 GCA_031428815.1 Phyllobacterium sp. | reverse complement strand
GGTGCCGATTCTTCAATCGACACAATGTCACCAACCTTGTGGGCATTGTTCTCGTCATGCGCCTTGTACTTCTTTGAACGGCGAACCGTCTTTTGAAGCACAGGATGGGCAAAACGACGCTCAACCTTCACAACGACGGTCTTTTCGTTCTTGTCGCTAACGACGACACCTTGCAAAATGCGCTTTGGCATATCTTTATCCTTTACGCCTTGCTAGTCGCCGCCTTCTGGCGGGCGATTGTTTTGATCCGGGCTATGTCACGACGGACAACCTGAACCCGTGCAGTCTTTTCAAGCTGGCCGGTCGCCTTTTGGAAGCGCAGATTGAACTGCTCCTTCTTCAGCGTGGCCAGCTTGTCGTTCAATTCGTCGGCGGTCATCGCCTTGACTTCAGAGGCTTTCATTTATGCTCTCCTTATTCCGCGATACGTTGGACGAAGCGGGTTAGTACCGGTAGCTTGGCTGCGCCGAGGCGCAGGGCCTCGCGGGCCACATCTTCCGGAACACCGCCAATTTCAAACATGATGCGACCAGGATGAACCCGGGCGCACCAATACTCGATTGAGCCTTTGCCTTTACCCATGCGCACCTCGGTCGGCTTCTTCGACACCGGCACGTCCGGGAAAATACGGATCCACACACGACCGGCACGCTTCATATGACGCGTGATGGCACGGCGGGCGGCCTCGATCTGACGCGCGGTGACGCGCTCAGGCTCGGTGGACTTCAATCCGAACTCGCCGAAATCAATCGACGTTCCACCCTTCGAGTTGCCGTGGATACGGCCCTTGAATTGTTTGCGGAACTTTGTGCGCTTTGGCTGCAGCATTTATTCTAACTCCAAATTCCCTAACGCTTACGCGTTTTCACGACGGCGCGTTGAACCTTGGGCATCGCCCTCAGTCGCACGACGCTCGGAAGCCATTGGATCATGCTCAAGGATTTCGCCCTTGAAGACCCACACTTTCACACCGCAAATGCCATAGGCAGTCGCAGCTTCAGCGCGCCCGTAATCAATATCGGCACGCAATGTATGAAGCGGCACACGACCTTCGCGATACCATTCCATACGCGCAATTTCCGCGCCGCCAAGACGACCCGAGCAATTGATACGAATGCCTTCCGCACCAAGACGCATGGCTGATTGAACAGCACGCTTCATCGCACGGCGGAACGCAATACGACGCTCCAATTGTTGAGCAATCGACTGAGCGATCAGGATAGCGTCGATTTCAGGCTTGCGCACTTCAACAATGTTGAGGCTTGTATCGCCGCCCGTAATATCTGCAAGACGCTTGCGCAACTTTTCAATGTCTGCGCCCTTCTTGCCAATGATGAGGCCCGGACGCGCCGAGTGGATCGTCACGCGGCACTTCTTGTGCGGACGCTCGATCACAACTTTGGAAACACCGGCCTGCTTCATTTCGCTCATCAGCATGTCGCGGATTTTGAGATCCTCATGCAAAAGGCGACCATATTCACCGGTATTTGCATACCAGCGGGAATCCCATGTGCGGTTAATGCCAAGACGCAGACCGATTGGATTAATCTTTTGACCCATTATGCGGCCTCCCCTTTGGCAGCCACTTCACGTACAACAATTGTCAGATGTGAGAACGGCTTCTCAACACGGCTCGCCTTACCGCGACCACGCGCATGAAAACGCTTCATCGTGATCGACTTGCCAACGAATGCTTCGGCAACAATCAACGCATCAACATCGAGATTATGATTGTTCTCGGCATTGGCGATGGCTGATTCCAACGTCTTCTTCACTGTCTCAGCAATCCGCTTGCGCGAGAATGTAAGATCAGCTAGCGCCGACGATACCTTCTTGCCGCGGATCAGCGCTGCAACAAGATTGAGCTTCTGTGGGCTGACCCGAAGCGTGCGGGCAACTGCCTTCGCTTCCGTGTCGCCGAGCGCGCGCTCTGTCTTGGCCTTAGACATTGTTATTTCCTCTTCGCTTTCTTGTCCGCACCGTGACCGTAATAGGTCCGGGTCGGGGCGAATTCACCAAACTTCTGTCCGACCATTTCTTCGGAAACATTCACTGGAATGTGCTTGTTGCCGTTGTAAACGCCAAACGTCAGACCGATGAACTGAGGCATGATCGTGGAGCGGCGGCTCCAGATCTTGATAACCTCTGAACGGCCGCTTTCACGCGACTTTTCGGCCTTTTTGAGAAGATATCCGTCTACAAACGGACCCTTCCAAACTGAACGAGCCATTACTGACTTCCTCTCTCGAACTTAGCGCTTGTGGCGCGAACGCATGATGAACTTGTCGGTCGACTTGTTCGAACGTGTCTTTTTGCCCTTGGTTGGCTTGCCCCAAGGCGTAACTGGATGACGGCCACCGGATGTGCGGCCCTCACCACCGCCGTGCGGATGGTCAACAGGGTTCATGGCAACACCGCGAACATGCGGACGCTTACCAAGCCAAACATTGCGGCCAGCCTTACCGAGCGAACGGTTTGAATGATCCGGATTTGAAACCGCACCAACCGTCGCAAAGCATGTGCCGTGCACGAGGCGCTGTTCACCTGAGTTCAAACGCAGGATCGCCATGCCCTGATCGCGGCCGACGAGCTGGGCATAGGCACCAGCCGAACGCGCAACCTGACCGCCTTTACCCGGCTTCAGTTCAACATTGTGAACAATCGTGCCCACTGGCATTGCGGCCAAAGGCATTGCATTGCCGGGCTTCACGTCAGCGCTCATCGACGCGATGACAGTGTCACCAATCGCGAGGCGCTGTGGCGCCAGAATATAAGACTGCTTGCCATCGGCATATTTGATGAGCGCGATAAAAGCCGAACGGTTTGGATCATATTCCAGACGTTCAACGACCGCCGCCACATCAAGCGTGCGACGCTTGAAGTCAACCAGACGATAGCTCTGCTTATGACCGCCGCCCTGATAACGGGCAGTGATACGACCGGCATTGTTGCGACCGCCCTTCGAGCTCTTACCAACGGTCAACGCCTTGACAGGCTTGCCCTTGTAAAGCGCCGAGCGGTCGACAAGCACCAATTGGCGCTGGCCGGGGGTTGTCGGATTATAGGTCTTTAATGCCATGATCTAATTCCTCAAAGACCCGTTGACACGTCGATTGATTGGCCTTCGGCCAATGTCACAACTGCCTTCTTCACATCGCTCTGGCGACCCTTGGTGCCCTTGAACCGCTTGACCTTGCCCTTACGGACCAAAGTATTCACGGCCATAACCTTGACACCAAACAGGGCTTCAACAGCCGCTTTGATTTCAGGCTTGGTTGCCTTTGGAGCAACCTTGAAAACCACTTGGTTCACTTCCGACAGCAACGTCGACTTTTCAGTGATAACCGGGCTGACGATCACGTCATAATGGCGAAGATCAATCATTTGAACCGCTCCTCGAGAGCTTCGACAGCCGCCTTCGACAGAACCAAGGTTCCGCGACGCAAAATGTCATACACATTAATGCCCTGCACCGGCAGCACATCGATATTAGGAATGTTGGAAGCAGCAAGAAGGAAATTCATATCCACCTCAGCGCCGCCGATCATCAAAGCATTGTTCAAGCCCAAAGCCTCAAAACGCGTTTGCAGCACCTTGGTCTTGGCTTCGGCAGCGATCAGCGTATCAATAATGATAAGCTCTGACGCCTTGGCCTTGGCCGAAAGAGCGTGACGAAGCGCAAGCGCCCTCACCTTCTTCGGCAAATCATGTTCATGCGTACGGGTTACCGGACCATGAGCCTTACCACCACCACGGAACTGCGGTGCACGCGCGGAATGGTGACGGGCTTGACCCGTTCCCTTCTGCTTGTAGAGGCGGGCACCGGTACGGTTGATTTCAGCACGGCCGAGAGCCTTGTGCGAACCCTGCTGGCGCTTTGACAGCTGATAGCGAACCATACGCTGAAGAATGTCTTCGCGCGGCTCCAACCCGAAAATCGCGTCTGAGACAGCGACTTTCCCGGCGTCTTTGCCGTCGAGGGTCTTTACGTTAAAGTCCATCATTCAGCCCCTTCATTCGCAATAGCGACTTCTTCAACAACAGGAGCCGCCTCAACAACGAGAGCCTCAACAGCCGCCTTACGAAGGCCAGCTGGCTTCGGAGCACTGTCCGGAAGCGCCATCTTCACCGCATCGCGAACGAGTATCCAAGCACCCTTGGAACCCGGCACTGCGCCGCGAACCAGAATGAGACCACGCTCGACATCGGTCGAAACAACTTCAAGATTCTGGGTCGTCACG
>JANOYJ010000456.1:0-6974 GCA_031428815.1 Phyllobacterium sp. | reverse complement strand
GCCATTCGCGGCTTCGTGAACGCATATTCGGCGGTGTGACAAAGTCGATGATCGACAAACCACCTCTGCCGCTGTTTATGGCGCGGTAGCAACTGTGTCATTTCGGTGGAAAATGGTGCCGCATAGGTGACTCGAACACCTGACCCCCGCATTACGAATGCGGTGCTCTACCAACTGAGCTAATGCGGCACATCGCGCCTTGCCTGATAACGGCATGCATGAGCAAAATCAAGTGTGGCCTACCAGTCAAAGGAAGGTCCCGTCTCGCGACGGCCGATAAAAAAGGCGTCGGCAATCAGCCGGAGCGGCGCGTCGTGGACATCACTTTGGTCGGCTGCCAGCAGTCGGGCAAAATGCTCATAAATGCGCTCATATTCTTCAGACGGTTCGTTGATTGTCTCAACGCCGTCTACCTCAAGAATCGTGCCACCACTCTTGAGTTTGAGCGTCTGTCCTTTCCCGCTGACGACACTGACCGTCCAGACCTCGTCATCACCCTCCAGCCAGTTGAACCCGGCGCTCAACTCCGGGCCGTTCTTTTCGCCAGTCTTGAATTTAATTTGCACATCCACGGGCGTCTGCCGGTTCGACGGATAGGTCAAAACCGCACTGTCAACGAAGACCGGCATCGGCATGATCTTGGTGAAAATCGACGTCGCGTTGATGCCCGGATCACAGACGCCGAAGCCACCCGGCTCCCAAACCCAGTTCTGCCCCGGATGCCATTTGCGCACACTTTCACGCCAGTCGATCCGTACCGAGCGCACGCCATCCTGGGCTAGAATGTCGCGCACTTTATCGACAGCGGTATTATATTGAGAATGCCACGTGGCGAACAACACACGGCCCTTGGTTTTGGCGTGAGTGACCAAATCATCCAGTTCCGAAATCGTCGCAGTCGGCGGCTTCTCCATAAGGACGTGCTTACCCGCATCGAGAGCTTCGCGTACTAATCCATGCCGAACGCCGGGTGGAGTGCAGATCGACACGGCTTCAACATCAGGCATCGCCTTGTAAAGCTCAGCTGCTGTTTTGAAACTGGGCACAGACCCGACTTGAACACCGCGCTGGCTGACCGTCGCCACCAGTTCAAACGCATCGCTCTTGGCAATAACTGGCAGATGCTGGTCAATTGAAATCTTCCCGATGCCAATCACCGCAATACGACGTTTTTTCATGCAAATGCGCTCCTCAATCGAGGCGCATAAAGCCGGTAACGTGAGCAATTGCCAAGTCTTTTTATCACCTGTAACGATTTTGTTGAAACCTTCAACAACGTGAGTCTGCGGACAATCGCAAAACAACAAGTCAGGGACGAAATGGCGAAGAAACCGAAGAGATTGCTGATACTCGGCACCGGCCAAATGGCCAACAGTCACGCCAAGGCTTTCGCTGCTGATAGCCGCTGCAAAATGGTGGCCGCGATTGATTTAAACGTTGAGCGTTTGAACGCGTTTGCCAAAATCTATGGCATAAAAAATAAATTCGCAACTCTGGAAGAGGCGAT
This sequence comes from Phyllobacterium sp., assembly GCA_031428815.1. Taxonomy (GTDB): domain Bacteria; phylum Pseudomonadota; class Alphaproteobacteria; order Rhizobiales; family Rhizobiaceae; genus JANOYJ01. Next base: position 5,467 of record JANOYJ010000456.1, on the reverse strand, counting down.
CGCTTGGGGCGAGTTCGATGCGGCAGTCAATGTGACGCCCGATGCCGCGCACTATCCGACGACTATGGCGCTGCTCGCCGCCGACAAGCCGGTCTTCTGTGAAAAACCTCTGGCGCTGAACGCCAAGGATGCGTTCGAAATGGTGGAGGAAGCCAAGAAGCGCGGCCTCGTCAACATGGTCAACTTTACCTACCGCAATGCCAGCGCCATTCAAGAAGCGCGGCGGTTGGTTCAGTCCGGTGCGCTCGGCACAATGCGCAATGTAATCGCAGCTTATCGTCAGAGCTGGCTGGTGCAAGACCTTTGGGGCGATTGGAAAACTGAGGACACTTGGCTCTGGCGCTTGTCCAATGCCCATGGCTCAAAAGGCGCGCTCGGCGATACGGGCGTTCATATATTCGACTTCGTCAATTACGGCGCGGCAACGAGTTTCAAGGAAATTTCCGCCCGCCTTACGACCTTCGACAAGGCACCGGGCGGCAAGATCGGGAATTACACGCTCGACGCCAATGATTCTGCCATGTTGCAGGGCGATCTCGCCAATGGTGCAGCGGTCTCCATAGTCATCACCCGCTTCGCTACGGGTCATTTCAATGATTCCACACTAGAAATGCACGGTACGGAAGGTGCGTTGCGCGTCTGGACTGACGGCCATGACAGCACCTTACACGCATGCCTCGGTAAGGACGTGAAAAAAGCGAAATGGAAGAAGGTCAAACTTGAGCCAACGCCGACCAATTACCATCGCTTCATCGACGCGCTCATTTCCGGTGACAACGGTATGCCGTCCTTCGAGGACGCAGCAAAGTCACAGCAAGTGATTGATGCGTGTTTTGAGAGCGACAAGACGGGTGGGCGGGTGAAAATCTGATTGTTTGAAGCGGGGATTTTAGAACGCTTTGCCCGCGACCGCTGCTAGCCGCAAACCCGCGCTTTGGCTGATTGATATTCTTCCGACAGCCGCCCGACGAGATCGCCCACGGGCACGACAGCCTTGACCGCGCCAATGCCTTGACCCGCTCCCCAGATGTCTTTCCAAGCTTTTGCTCCAGTTGTTGCTGCTTCAAAGTCCATTTTGCTGGGATCAGCGACAGGAAGATGGTCCGGGTCCATGCCGGATTTGGCGATCGAGGGTTTCAAATAATTGCCGTGAATGCCGGTGAAGTAGTTGGAATAGACGATGTCTGTCGAGTTTGAATCGGCGATCATCTGCTTGTAGCCGTCAACGGCGCGGGCCTCTTCTGTCGCAATGAATGGCGAGCCGATATAGGCCATGTCCGCACCCATCGCCTGCGCCGCCAAAATGGCGCCGCCGGTCGCAATTGATCCGGATAGCAGCAGCGGCCCGTCGAACCATTCACGAATTTCCTGCACCAAGGCAAATGGCGAGAGTGTCCCCGCGTGACCGCCCGCACCCCAGGCGACAGCAATCAAACCATCCGCACCCTTACGAATGGCGGAACTGGCGTGACGGTTGTTGATAATGTCATGCAAGACGATCCCGCCATAGGAATGGATGGCAGCGTTGACCTCTGGCACCGCACCCAACGACGAAATCACAATAGGCACTTTGTATTTAACGCACATCATCAGATCATGCTCAAGGCGCGTATTCGAGCGATGCACAATCTGGTTCACCGCAAAAGGTGCGGCGGGCTTGTCTGGGTTCTTTGCGTTATAATTTGCAAGTTCCTCGGTCATCTGAGCCAGCCATTCGTCCAACTGCGCCTCCGGGCGTGCGTTGAGGGCTGGAAATGAGCCGACCACACCCGCTTTGCACTGAGCCAGCACAAGTGGCGGGTGGGAAATAATGAAAAGCGGCGCAGCAATAGCCGGAATGGTGAGATTTTTCGACAGAATTTCCGGCAGCGCCATTTCAAACTCCTTGAATACAAGACGATATGCAAATATTTGGGTTCCGATTAACTGACGCTTACGCGAACGTCAAAATTATTCAATGCGATTGGACTTGATTCCGCTTTTCTGTGTGTTCGCCCGGACTGAAGGCCAACACGGCGCTTTGCAGCATGGAATCCTTGCCCTATAGAAAACGTGAACGGTCCGTATTGACGATTCCAGACAAGTAACTTGGCGACAAAACAAAGGGGTACTCTGTTTTGGATGCGATTGAAAAAGCGGTGCGTAACGCCCTCGAAAAAGGGGATGCCGCTGATAAGAATTACCGCCGTCGTGTCTACGTGTCGGCGCGCCACGCTTTGGAGAAATCCATGGCGGGTCGTGCGCTGACTCAAGATCTGGTCGACGAACGGTTCTCCCGTCTTGCCGAAGTTGCTGCGATGATTGAGGCTGAATGTGCGCTTGCGACCGATGAAATCCAGCATCTAACACCCGGACGGCGTAGTTATGAGGCTCCTGCGCCGCATGTGGATAGTTATGTGGATGAAGGAGCAGAAACTGCGGAATTAGGGGTGTCGCAAGAGCCTGTGGAGACGGGCGGGAATGTGGCGCAAACCGTTGCAGCGCCTGTTGAACAGGTGGCGGCTGAAATTTGGGTTGCGCCCGATGAGGATGAGACAATTTCCGATGTCGGTGTGTTATCCGAAACATATTCCATTCCCGACGTTGAAGCGCCTGAAGCACCGGTCAAGAAGGCACGAAAATACGCGTCCGGCGGAAAAGCCACGAAGAGGCTCGTTGTCACAGAGGGTGAGAAATCGCTTGTCAGTGATGCGCCGACGCCCGACCTGTTTGGTCATACAGAGCCCGTTTGGGATGAAGTTTCGATCGCTGTTGAACCAGAATTGACCCTGCATCATGAGGAGGACGTTGAGCCCGCGCCGGGTGATTTGGTCGAGCCCGAGGCCGAGCTGCCACTTGAATTTGATCCCGTCGACGATCCAGATGCTGAGAACATTGAGGCCGACGAGTTTGATGCGGATGATTTGGCGCGGCTTGATGGCGTCGATGCGGTAAGCGACGTCGCCGAACCGGAACCGTCGTTCACAGCAGACATTCCGCCGCTTGAGGAAGGCTCAATCGAGTTGGATCCGGTGCCGGAACTGAGCGATGAAATTGTCTCTGAGAAACATTTCGAAGTGCGCCCCGTGGTTACTGCCGAGGAAAAACCTTCCGGCATTGCGTCCAAGGTCGAAACAGCAAGAACGGCGGCAAATCGCACCGAACCGCAGCGCGGCATGGCGTTTTTGTTCATTTTAATAACGCTTTTGGCGTTTTTAGTGATGGGTGTTTGGATTGCCTATTCAACTGGCGCGCTCAAACTTCGGGGATCCGAAGAGACAGTGCCTGACAATACCGTTCTGGTCGCGCCGCAGGATCAGCCCATTGCGCCGGCTGTGCCGACGCAAAACGCCGCACCTGCGCCCGCCGATGATTGGTTGATGATTTTTCGCCCGGACAACCCGGGTGACCTGGTTGTCGATCCGACAATCAGCGCAAATGTGGCCGGCACCGGTCCTTTGGCGCATTTACGGATCGAACCGGCCGCCTCAACAACAGGGGAGGCGGCGGTAGTTTTTGCCATAGGCAAGGGAATTTTGGAGCAAATCGCCGGAAAGAACGTGGTTTTCGACATTGTCGCCGCTGCCGCTGATGACAAGCCGACACAAATTTCTATTTTGTGCGATTTTGCCGGTCTTGGAGATTGCGGTCGCAAGCGCTACCAAGTCGATGGTGTGACCAGTGACAATCTATTCCAGATTGAGTTTCCTGCCGGAAAACCAACGGGCGACGGTGAGATCATTTTGAACCCGGATGTCGATGGCAAAGGCCGCGCCTTGGAAATCTATGCCATCAAGGTCCGTGTCTCGAACTAATTTCTGAGCGAAATCACTTGGCGCAGCGAGCGTCCAGCGCTACCTTTCCAAGCGTGACTATCCACGAATCTATCCACAGCACGGACTTAAATTTTCCTGCATCGTTCCATAATTGGTTCAGTTCGCGTGGCTGGACCCCGCGCGACCATCAGACCGAACTATTGGCCCTTTCAAAAGCGGGAAAGTCCGCGCTCTTGATCGCACCGACGGGCGCTGGGAAGACACTTGCCGGATTTCTACCAAGCCTCATAACATTGAGCCAAAGGTCTAAGAGAAAAATCGGCGAACGCCCGTCGGGTATTCACACGCTCTATATATCACCTCTCAAGGCACTCGCCGTCGACATCGAGCGAAACTTACAAAAGCCCGTTACTGAAATGGGTCTCAATATTTCTATTGAAACCCGCACAGGCGACACGCCGGTCCACAAGCGCCAGAGACAAAAGCTCAACCCACCGGACATATTGCTAACCACACCCGAACAATTGGCCCTGCTGATCGCGGCCAAAGACGCCGAAGTGTTTTTCGCTGATTTGAAAACCGTCATCCTCGACGAGTTGCACTCACTCGTCACGTCCAAGCGTGGGCATCTCTTGGCGCTGGGTGTCCAAAGGCTGCGCACGTTCTGTCCGGACCTTCAGGTTACCGGTTTGTCCGCAACCGTTGCGGACCCAAACATTCTGCGCCGCTGGCTCGTCGCGCAAGATGATGCCAAACCCATGGCTGAGCTTGTGCAAGCCGAAGGCGGCGCAAAACCGCACATTACGATCCTCAAAACCACCGAGCGCATCCCTTGGGCCGGTCATTCCTGTCGTCACGCGATCCCGGAGATCTACGAGGCCGTCGCGGCTCATAAGACGACGCTCCTCTTCGTCAACACAAGAAGCCAAGCCGAACTTTTGTTTCAAGAACTTTGGCGCGTCAATGATGAGAGCCTGCCCATCGCCCTGCATCACGGCTCGCTAGATCTCTCGCAAAGACGGCGCGTTGAACAGGCGATGGCGGACAATGCTTTGCGGGCGGTCGTCGCCACCTCGACGCTCGACATGGGTATTGACTGGGGGGATGTCGATCTCGTCATTCATGTCGGTGCGCCGAAAGGCGCGAGCCGCCTCGCACAGCGTATCGGCCGCGCCAATCACCGGATGGATGAGCCAAGCCGTGCTATTTTGGTTCCTGCCAACCGTTTTGAAGTCTTGGAATGCCAAGCTGCGCTTGATGCCAATTACATCGGGGCACAAGACACACCGCCTCTTGCCGATGGAGCGCTGGATGTTCTGGCACAGCACATTTTGGGAACGGCCTGCGCAAAACCGTTCTATGCCGATCAGCTCTTTGCCGAAGTGAAGGCCACGGAACCCTACCGTTGGCTGGACCGGGCGCGGTTTGACAAGGTCGTGGATTTTGTCGCGACCGGTGGTTATGCGCTTCGCACCTATGACCGCTATGCCCGCATCAAGCTGACCGTCGATGGTACATGGCGCATCGCCCATCCCCATGTCGCCCAGCAATACCGCCTGAACATAGGCACCATCATCGAAGCGCCGTCATTAAGTGTTAGGCTCGTCAAGCAGGGCAGGGGTTCAAGCGGACGGGGCGGGCCTGTTTTGGGCAAGGTCGAAGAATACTTCCTCGAAATGCTAACGCCCGGCGACACGTTTTTGTTTTCCGGC
>JANOYJ010000455.1:0-2327 GCA_031428815.1 Phyllobacterium sp. | reverse complement strand
TCGCTTTAATAACGGGAATGCCGCCAGCCACCGCCGCTTCAAAGTTCAACAGCAGGCCCTTGTCTTCTGCCAACATCGCGATAGCGACGCCATGCTTGGCAAGGAGCGCTTTGTTGGCGGTGACCACATGTCGGCCCGCCTCCAGCGCAGCCATGACGGTATCCAGCGCCTTCCCGTCTTCGCCACCGATGAGCTCGACCAGCACATCAATGTCGGCGGACTTCGCCATTTCAACCGAATCATCGAACCAAGTGATATTGCCGAGATCAACACCGCGGTCCTTCTTGCGGTCGCGGGCGGAAACGGCGGTTACCAGCAGATCGCGTCCGCATTGGCGGGTCAGCACGTCGCGATGATCGGAGAGGACCCGCACAACGGATGCACCGACTGTGCCCAATCCGGCAATGCCAATTTTCAGCGGCCCGATGTTCTGCGGTTCTGACATGGTATATCCTACGGTCTGTTCGGGACTAGCGACGCGCGTTGAGCGAAATCACATTGTGAAGGCGGTCATCGGCGGTCGAGAGAAATTTTTTGATGTTGCGGGCCGCTTGGCGGATGCGATGCTCGTTTTCCACTAACGCGAGCCGGACGAAATCGTCGCCATGCTCGCCAAAGCCAATGCCCGGCGCGACCGCGACTTCGGCTTTTTCGACTAGCAGTTTGGAAAATTCGAGCGATCCGAGATGACGGAACTTTTCTGGAATGGGTGCCCAAGCGAACATGGTCGCCGCGGGCGGCGGGACGTGGAAACCGGCCTTGCCAAATGAATCCACCATCACGTCGCGGCGGCGCTTATAGATCGCGCGCACTTCGGCAATGTCTGTCCCATCGCCATTCAACGCATGGGTCGCGGCGACTTGGATCGGCGTAAAAGCACCATAATCAAGATAGGATTTAACCCGCGTCAGCGCCGCAATCAGCCGCTCATTGCCGACGGCAAAGCCCATGCGCCAACCGGGCATGGAGAATGTCTTCGACATGGACGTGAACTCAACCGCAATATCCATTGCGCCCGGCACTTGCAGGATCGACGGCGGCGGTGTGCCGTCGAAATAGATTTCTGAATAGGCCAAGTCCGAAAGGATGATGATGTCGTTCTTTTTGGCGAAGGCGACGACGTCCTTGTAAAAATCCAAAGTCGCGACCTGCGCGGTCGGGTTGGACGGATAAGAAATAATCAACGCCAATGGTTTCGGTATCGAATGTTTGACGCTGCGCTCAAGCGCGGGAACAAAATTGTCGTCCGGCTCAATCGGGATGGAACGGATAACGCCGCCGGACATGATGAAGCCGAAAGCGTGAATCGGATAGGTCGGGTTTGGACAAAGAATCACGTCTCCAGGCGCGGTGATTGCCTGCGCCATATTGGCAAAGCCCTCCTTCGAGCCCAGCGTCGCGACAACTTGCGTATCCGGATTGAGCTTCACACCAAAGCGGCGGGCGTAATAACCTGCCTGAGCGCGGCGCAGTCCCGGAATACCTTTGGACGAGGAATAGCGGTGCGTACGTGGGTCTTGCACGGCTTCGCAGAGCTTATCGACAATGCCCTTGGGCGTCGGCAGATCGGGATTTCCCATGCCGAGATCGATAATGTCGGCACCCGCCGCACGTGCGCTTGCCTTCAGTCGGTTGACCTGTTCAAAAACATAGGGCGGCAAGCGGCGGGTCTTATGGAAATCTTCCATGATCGATCAATCTCCGGAGTGTGAGTGGCGCTATACACAAAAAAGCATTGCGTCGATAGTAAGCGGCGGATGCCAGTGAAGGGTTATTTGGCTTCGATTTCCGCCAATGTTTCCTTGCCATGCAAGAGACCCATTCTCCTGAGCCGCCGCATTTTTTCGGCATAGGTTTCGGGGCCCGCCGCGCCAATATTTTGTGATGCCCTTGCGGCGGCTAAATTGTTTCGCAACGCCGCCGATCCTTCCGGCCCAAGCTGCGCTGTTTCAGCGATAGGGATGCGGCCAATTTTTGGATATTCGCCCGTGTTCATTGGTGCACCAACAGAGTCGCCGGCGGCGGTTGAGTTTGCAACGGTTCCTGAAGGTTGTACGATAGGATCTGCGGCGGCAGCGCTTGGCGCAAGATCCTCAACGCTGGCAGTTTGGCATCCGGTCAAAACGCTGAACGCTATAGCCAGTATTGCCATCACAGGTAATCGTGCCGGAATAGGTGGAAAATCTTTCAAGCGGACCGCCTTTTTGTATCATCCGTGCACGGTGTTTCCCTGATCTCAGGGTTTTCGCAACGTAAATTAATTATGCCAATGAATATGACGTGTTAATGTGTCAAGAAATGGCCAAATGAAACACCAAATCTTGGGA
>JANOYJ010000454.1:0-5808 GCA_031428815.1 Phyllobacterium sp. | reverse complement strand
CATATCCTCCGAAGCCACATAGCAGAGAACGAAATCACTAGACATCGGATCACCTCCTTTCGATTCATTGGACAACATTGGAATCATGCAGGGGAACTTTGATTTTGGCAACTGGAATTTTCTTTCGCCTTGCGCCAAACTTTGGTTGAACCGGCGGTGCCCACTACCATACCGGCCAGAGCGAGGCTCAGGCGGGCTCCTGTTTTACAAAATCATACGGGAGTGGGATATCGAACAACAAATCTGGCACCTATGTTCCGGCAGGAGAAAATGACTCATTTGGGCCGAGAACTTGAATTGATGGTCACAATTTACCGCCAATGCTGGCGAAGCCGCCGAACACTTACCGCTTGGCTAATTCGCCCGTAATAACGAGGCGCAGCACTTCTGCCAATTCCCGCGCTGCGCGGTCTTCCGCTTCGCGCTCCGCACGTACTTGCGCAAATTGCTGGCGTGAGCGGTCAAAAGAAGACGTGATCGTGCGTTTACCGGCACTGATGGTTTCGCCGCTTGTTGTGTCTTGCAGGATATAATTTGAACTGAGCACGACCGCGCCGGCGGTTGGCTGCCCTTCACCGTTCACCTGAACTGAAGCGGACGAAATAACCCGTTTGGTAATGCCCAAATCAAGTTTGTATGCGGCGCTCGCCGGTTCGCCCGCGCCGCCATTCAGCATGAAAATTAGATGGTTTCGCACTTCTTGCGCATAGCGCGTTGTGACCTCGTCCACCGATACCGAAAGATTGCTTGCAGACTGGCTTCCATCAACTGTAACGGGTCCCGCAGAATAAAGTGGCCGCACTTGGCAACCGGATAAAACAAGCACAGCCGCCATTGCCGCCGCTGTGAGCATTCGGGTCAGAAAACCGCTCTTCATATCAGGCAACAACATTGACGATCCTTTGCGGTACAACAATGATTTTCTTCGGCTTTGCACCATTCAGCGCCGCTTGGACGAAATCAAGTTCCATGACAGCGGCTTCCACGCTAGATTGGTCCGCATCGCGGGCAATTGTCAAATCACCACGTCGCTTGCCATTGATCTGCACCGGCATGGTCACGTCATTCTCGGTGACCAGTGCCGGATCGAACTGCGGCCAAGGCTGCTTCGCAACCATTGTGGCATGACCCAGAACCTTCCAGCATTCTTCCGCCAGATGCGGCATCATCGGCGCGATAAGCTGGATGAGAATGTCCGCTGCCTCGCAGGTCGCCGAAACCAGTTCAGCATTGCCCTTGCCTGACGAGACCAAAGCGGCGGCTGGCGCGAGTTCATTGACCAACTCATAGAGCCGGGCAACGGATTTGTTAAATCCCAGCCGCTCAATATCCGCGCCGACATGTTTCAGTGTCTTGTGCGCGGTTTTACGGATTGAACTTCCATCCGGACCCTCGCCGCTTTGCGACACGCTGGCCGATTCGCCAAGCTCTGACACCAGTCGCCATACGCGCTGCACGAAGCGGTGCGCACCTTCAACGCCGGATTCAGTCCAGATCACGTCGCGCTCGGGCGGGGAATCAGACAGCATAAACCAGCGAGCCGTGTCCGCACCGTAGCTCGCAATAATGTCGTCGGGATCGACAACATTTTTCTTCGATTTCGACATTTTCTCAATCGAGCCGATTTCAACCGGGGAACTGTCGGACAGAAGCACTGCCTTGCGCGTCTCGCCTTCACCCGTGACATGCACCTGCGCAGGCTCCACCCAGCCTGCCGCATTGCGATAAGTTTCGTGCACGACCATGCCTTGCGTGAACAGGCCCTTGAACGGCTCCGCCACACCCAAATGCCCGGTCGCCATCATGGCGCGGGCGAAGAAGCGTGAATACAAAAGATGCAAGATCGCATGTTCGATGCCGCCGATATACTGATCGACCGGCAGCCATTCATCCGCAGCTTTCCGGTCGGTCGGCTCGTTCATCCAGGGCGCGGTAAAGCGGGCATAATACCAAGACGAATCGACGAACGTATCCATTGTATCGGTTTCTCGCCGCGCCGGATTTCCACACTTCGGGCAATTGACATGCCGCCATGTCGGATGACGGTCGAGCGGATTGCCCGGACGGTCAAACTCAACATCATCGGGCAACTTGACCGGCAAGTCCTTCTTCGGCACGGGCACGACACCGCAGACTTCGCAATGAATAACCGGGATTGGACAGCCCCAATAGCGCTGGCGCGAAATGCCCCAATCGCGCAAGCGATATTGTGTCTTGCGTGTCGATTGCGGCTTGTCGCCCAGCACTGTTTGACCGAGGCGGCTCGCCACTTCATTGAACGCCGCTTCCGGAGTCATGCCATCGAGAAAGCGTGAATTGACCATCACGCCCTCACCGTCATACGCCTTCTCAGCGATAACAAAATCCGCTTTCTCTGTGCCGCTCGGCAGAACGACGGGCGTGACGTTCAAACCGTATTTGTTGGCAAAGTCCAAATCGCGCTGGTCATGCGCCGGACAGCCGAAAATCGCGCCGGTGCCATAGTCCATCAACACGAAATTCGCGATGTAGACGGGAATGAGCCAATCCGGATCAAAGGGGTGGCGCACCTTGATACCGGTATTAAAGCCGATCTTCTCGGCAGTTTCCACGGCGGCAACAGACGTGCCCATATGACGGCACTTTTCCGCGAAGCTCGCGAGCTCGGTGTTCTTTTCCGCAAGCTCTTTCACGAGCGGATGATCTGCGGCAATGGCAATAAACGATGCACCGAACAGTGTATCGGGCCGCGTCGTATAAACCTCTATCTCGCTCACCGGTGCGTCGCCCGCGACTTCCCAGCGCAGCGACAGGCCTTCGGATTTGCCGATCCAATTCTTCTGCATCAGCCGGACTTTTTCCGGCCATCCGTCAAGCCCGTCCAGCGAGGTCAATAGGTCTTCATTGTAGTCGGTGATTTTGAAAAACCATTGCGTGAGTTCGCGCTGCTCGACCAAAGCGCCGGAACGCCATCCGCGCCCGTCAATGACCTGCTCATTAGCGAGCACGGTCATGTCGTCCGGGTCCCAGTTCACTTTTGATTGCTTGCGATAGACCAGACCCTTGTCCAGGAAATCGACAAACAACATTTGCTGGCGGTGGTAATAGTCGACATCGCAGGTTGCGAATTCGCGCGACCAATCGAGCGACAGGCCCATGGACTTTAGCTGACGGCGCATGGTGTCGATATTCTTGTAGGTCCAGTCCTTCGGATGCACTTTGTTTTGCATCGCCGCGTTTTCCGCCGGCATGCCAAACGCGTCCCAGCCCATCGGATGCAAGACGTTGAACCCTTTGGCGCGCTTATAGCGGGCCACGACATCGCCCATCGTATAATTGCGCACATGGCCCATATGAATGCGACCCGACGGATAGGGAAACATCTCCAAGACGTAATAACGTTCGCGCGGATCGTCGTTCTTCGTCTCAAAAAGCTTGTTCGCGTCCCAAGCCTTTTGCCAGCGGCCCTCGGCGTCTTTTGGGTTATAGCGTTCGATGGCCATTTCCGGTATTTCTCTATCAAATCATGTTCAAAATCTCGGGCGGACCTTCACCATGATTGACCTTTGCGGTCAACCATTTGCCGTTCCCCGATGCCAATAAAGGTAGCGCAACCATGAATACCGCCCTCGAACGCCTCGTCACCGTGAAGTTGCATATGGCGATGGCGGAGGCCAAAGCAAAACGGGCAAAGGGCGAGACAGCGCTGATTGCCGTGTCAAAAACCTTCGAAGCCGGGGACATTCGCCCGCTTTTGCAGGCCGGTCATCGCGTGTTCGGCGAGAACCGTGTGCAGGAAGCGCAAGGCAAATGGCCTGCGCTAAAGGCTGAGTTTGAAAGCGTGGAACTCCATCTCATCGGCCCGTTACAATCGAACAAAGCCAAAGAAGCGGTGGCGCTGTTTGATGTGATTGAGACGGTTGATCGCGAGAAAGTCGCGGAAGCGCTAGCCATTGAAATCAAAAAGCAGGACCGTCATCCCAAACTGTTTGTGCAGGTGAATACAGGCCTTGAAGAGCAAAAGGCGGGCATTCCACCCCGCCAGTGCGTCGCCTTTGTCGAGCGCTGCCGCTCCGTTCACGGCCTTACGATCGAAGGCCTGATGTGCATCCCGCCAGCAGAGGAAAACCCCGGCCCGCATTTTGCCTTACTGGAAAAATTGGGCAAACAATGCGGGGTGGCATTGCTCTCTATGGGCATGTCAGCGGATTTTGAACTGGCGATAGCGTTTGGGGCGACGCATGTGCGGGTGGGGTCGGGAATATTCGGAGTGCGGTGATTCATCTCGTTTACAATTCTTGATATTAGAGCTATAATAGTCCGAATACCTCATAATTGTTTGGCGCTGACCCATGAAAATGATGTCTTCGAAAGAAATCAAAGACCGTTACGGTGTCTTCACGGAGACAGCGCGTCGGGAGCCTGTGATTCATACTACGCATGGTCGACCAACGCTTGTCACCATCTCGATTGATCGGGCGCGGGAAATTCCTGAGCTTCGCGACGATCTTAAAATGCCCGTCAGCAAAGACAAACAGGAAATGCTTGCGCGATTTCTGGCATTGGGCGGAATAGGTGTGAAGCTCGTGGGCGAGCAATCGGTCGAAGAGTTGGACAAGCGCAGCCGTGAATTTCGCGGAAATGATTGACCGTCTTCAGACAGCGACAAAAATCTATCTCGACGCAAATTTGATTATCTACTTTTTTGAGCGGTCCGATGAGTTACGAAGTAAAGTTGGTAAAATTTTTGATCATGCCGTCAATCAAGGGATACCGATTTCAATAAGCGAAATTGGAATCGCTGAATGTCTTTTTGGGGCTTTTAAATTCCAAAGTCGGGCTTTGGAGCAGAAATATCGAGAGTTATTTTACGAGATGCCGCTGTTTGAGCTTGTTCCAGTAGACGGTGAGCGTGTCATCGCCGCTGCAAAACTTGGCGCTGAAAAAGGTCTCAAATTGGTCGACGCTGTGCACTTTTTGGCTGCCGTAGAAAGCCGATGCCACATTTTCATCACAAACGATCAACGGTTTCGCTCAAGTCATGGTGTTAAAGTGTTGCAATTGACAGACCTTTAGTCGAACAAAAATCCCCGGCTTAACCAATCCCGCTCTCCGCATTTGCCGCACGCGCCCTGTCCGGCTAATATGTCTGACGCGACAGGGACAATCCGCTTCCAGCATGAGCATATCTGAAAACAAGGACATCATCGGCGGCATCAAACGCTCGCGGATCAAGGCCACCTTCTCGCAAGAGCAGATCACCTTTGTCGCCGCGCATGGAAAATCGAAGGCAGCGCTGGAAAAGGGTGCCGGAAACTTCTTGAACGGCGTTCCGCTGCATTGGATGGCGGATTGGTCGATGCCTTTCCCGATGTTGGTCGATAAGGCCAAAGGCGCGAAGCTTACGGATATTGACGGACAGCGCTATGATGACTTTTGCCTTGGCGATACCGGGTCAATGTTTGGCCATTCACCCAAGCCTGTCGCAAAAGCGATCCGCAAACAGTCAGGCAACGGCCTCACCTATATGTTGCCGACAGAGGACGCGCTGGAAGTCGGCAAGCTCTTGGTTGAGCGTTTTGGCTCGTTCCAATGGCAGATCGCCACCACCGCGACGGATGCCAACCGCTTCGCGCTGCGTGTCGCCCGCGCCGTGACAGGACGGAAGAAAATACTGGTATTCAATGCCTGCTATCACGGCACAGTGGATGAAACTTTTGTGCGGCTTGAGCGCGGCAAGACAGTTCATCGTCCCGGTTTGGTGGGTCAAGCGGTTGATCTGACAGAAAACACTGTCGTCGTTGAATTCAACGATATTCCCACATTGGA
>JANOYJ010000453.1:0-5084 GCA_031428815.1 Phyllobacterium sp. | reverse complement strand
CTTTTGCATCTTTTCGTACAGCGTTTTGCGCGACATCCCCAGTGACTCATAGACTTTGCGTAAATGTCCGCCATGTGCGGCGATCGCACCAGCGATCACGCTACGCTCAAATCCAGCAACGCGCTCTGCAAGGCGCATATGCTTGGGATTTTCCGGGCTTTGGATCCAGTCCAGCCCCAACACAAACCGGTCTGCCACATTGCGCAGTTCGCGTACATTGCCGGGCCAATCTCGGGCGGAGAGATCGGCGAGTAATTCCGGCGGCACCGTGCGGTCTTCCGTGCCAAGCCGCGCTGCGGCTTCGCGCACCAATTGGAGGAACAGCAGCGGGATATCCTCGCGGCGCTTCGACAAAGGCGGCACGTTCATAACAGCAACATTGAGCCGCCAATAGAGATCCTCACGAAACTGCCCCTTGGCAATCAGCGTTGCAATATCCGCTTTTGACGTCGCAATAAAGCGCACATCAAGAGGCACTGGATCATTGCTGCCGAGGCGTGTTATCACCCGCTCCTGCAAAACCCGCAGCAGTTTGGCTTGAAGGTCCATCGGCATAGAGCCTATGTCATCAAGCAGTACCGTCCCGCCACGCGCGTGTTCAAACCGGCCATAGCGTGCGCGCAAAGCACCGGGAAACGCACCCGCTTCATGGCCGAAAAGTTCGCTTTCAATCAGGTTTTCTGGCAGCGCCGCGCAATGAATGGCAATGAACGGTTTACCCGCGCGCGGCGATAGATCGTGCATAGCGTGCGCCACTACTTCTTTGCCGACGCCCGTCGGGCCGATAATCAGGGCGTCAGTCTCGCTTGGCGCTATGGCCCGCAAACGATAGCGCAAGTCGATGATTGCCGCGCTTCGGCCTGGCATCCTCGCTTCCAAATCATCCCGCTGACCAGCAGCAGCACGCAGCCGACGGTTTTCCATCACCAGTGCGCGGTGGTCGATTGCGCGCCGCAAAATAGCAATCAAGCTTTGGGTATTGAATGGCTTTTCGATGAAATCATATGCGCCGCGCCGCATTGCTTCCACCGCCAACTGAACATCAGCGTGGCCGGTCACCAGAATAACCGGCAGGTCCGGGTCCACATCGCGCAACCGCTGCAACAATGTCATGCCGTCCATTCCGGGCATGCGAATATCGCTGACCACAACGCCGTTCAGCCCAGCGCCCGCATGGTACAGCGCTTCTTCGGCTGAGGCGAGTGAATGGACAGTAAGGCCCGCCAGTTCCAACGCCTGCTCAGTCGAGCGACGCATCTGCTCGTCATCATCGACGAGTAAAACCTGGGGTTTCCTGCTCATTCCGCAGCCACTCTCTTTGTGTCAACGGACACAAACTCCAATGTGAACGCCGCTCCGCCATCCGCTTCGTTGGATACGCGCAGATCCCCGCCAAAATCCTTCATAATGTTGTAGGAAATGGATAAGCCAAGGCCCAGTCCCGAGCCGACCCTTTTTGTCGTGAAAAACGGATCAAAAATCCGCGTTGCAATTGCGGGTGGCACACCCGGTCCATGGTCGCGGATCGTCAGCAAAATCTTGTCATTTGCTTGAGCTGCAAAGACAGAAATCCGCCGGTCGTCCATAGTTTCCACCGCGTCCGCCGCATTTGATAAAATATTTGACAGCACCTGCTGAAGCCTGACCGCGCCGCCTTTGACGAACGGAAGACTTGTCGGCACGTTGATCGCAAGGCTGACATCGGCTGCGGTTAGTCGCGCTTCCGCCATCGCGGCGGCTTCTGCCACTGCGCTGCTGAGATCAATTGCCTGCAGAGGAGCATCGGGTTTGCGGGCCACGTTGCGCAAATGTTTTGCGATTGTCGCCATCCGGTCTATCAGCGAGACAATCTGGTTGACGTTCTCGCGCGCCTTCGCGCTATCCCCGCGGTCAATCAAAATCGCAGCGCTGTCTGCATAGTTGCGCGCGGCCGCTAAGGGCTGATTAATTTCATGGCTCAGTGCGGCAGACATTTGCCCGAGCGCCGCCAACTTTCCGGCCTGCACAAGGTCAGCCTGTGTACGGCGCAATTCCTGCTCCGTCACGCGCCGCTCGGCAATTTCGGTTTCAATCTGATGGTTAACCCGTTCTAGATCCGATGTCCGTTCAGCAACGCGGCGCTCAAGATCCAATTTGGCTTGCTCTTGCAATGCAATGCGTTCTGCCAGTTGCAAGCGACGCTGGCGCAACATCAACCAAATTGAGGCTGCAACACCCATCAGCAGCAATAGCGCAGCCGTCGCGAGGCGCGCCTGCCCGCGCATATAGCTGGCGTCGAGCAGCACCTGCACCGTCCAATCTGCCTGTGGCATCAATTGCTTTGTCAGCAAATATTCATGGCGCTCGCCATCATCTCCCAAAAGGGAAATCAGCGGAATACCGTGCTCCACAGTCGAAGAATGCGGCAATTCGGAAACATCGGCGTCCGCATAGCGCCGAGATAGGTTGGTCTTGGCAAGCCGTTCGGGCGTGAGCGGCAAGAGGCCGCGATAGAGCCATGCAGGGTCAGTCGAAAGAAAAATGATCCCCTCAGGATCGCTTACCAGAATACGGTATTCCTGCACACGCCATTCCGCCTCGATTTCGTCCAGCCCTATTTTCAGCGCAATCACGCCAATTACAGCGCCGGCAATGCTGCGAACAGGGGCTGAGAAATAATAACCGCGTACGCCGGAAGTGGTGCCAAGCGCGAAGAAACGCCCCTTCCCGCCTGCCGCTGCTTGGGTAAAGTACGGGCGATACTCAAAGCTCTGATCTACAAAACTGTCTGGCTTGTCAAAATTGCTGGCCGCAGTCGTTGTGCCATTTAAGGTCATTACGTAGATATCTGACGCCTCAACCGCCAAATTTTGCTGCTTTAGCCATCGATTGGCTCGAACGCGCAAGTCCGCGTTTGCGGGATCCAAAGCAAGGGAGCGGATGATTTCGTCATCAGCCAATAAAGCAGGCAGCACCTCAAAGCGCCGAAGGCGTCCTTCAAGACTCTGAATTGTCAGACGCAAGGTCGCTTTGGCACGCGCCGCGCCTTCTTCGAGATAATATGAAGAAGCGAAATTTTGCATGGCAACTGCCAGCGCGATCAGCAGCATGCCACCAAGGCTCAGTGAATAGAATGACAATCGGTTCAAGAGTGCCCTCTCTACATGCAACGCCGGACCGCCAACCATAGACCATTGCGACAAATTTCAAAGGGCAACACGATATGACATGATCGGAGACGCAATGATGAAACGACGCGCCAAATTGTATGGCAAGATCCATCTCTGGCCTGATAAGACACCAAGCAATCGGTGCGGCGATTTCCCCACCGTTATTCTGTTAACAAATTGACTGTCGCATTCCGTAGCGCACTGATGGCCGGCATTAGCAATTTGATATGATCAAATTCATCGGGCTGATCGTGGAGTGATTGTCTAAGTGCCGTTCCAAAGGCCATGCGCAGCTCTGTACCGATGTTGAATTTTGAGATGCGGGTCATGCGCGCAAGCTCTTTTCGCACATCATTGGAGATGCCACTTCCTCCGTGTAGCACGAGAGGCAGGCGGGTCACGGCCTCGATGGAACGAACCGCGTCCATATCGATGCCATTTGTCTTTTGAGTGTTGAGGTGCACATTTCCTACTGAAATGGCGAGTGCGTCGGCACCGCTTTCTTCATCAAAACGCCGCGCATCCTCTGGACTGGTAAAAAGTCCCGCCTCGCCGCTGGAGTAGCCGACGAACCCGACTTCGCCTTCCACTGAAACACCGTGAGACTTCGCCTCGGCGACAACACTGGCCGTAAGCGCGATGTTCTCGTCTATCGACAGGCGCGAACCGTCGATCATAACGGATGAGAAGCCGTGGTCGATGCCTTCGCGGCATTCATCGAGTGTGTAGGCATGGTCAATGTGACAGACAATTTGGGTGCGGGATTGTTCGGCGAGATAACGGAACATTTTGCCAAGAACAGGCACAGGCATATTCTTGCGGCAACCGGGGCCTGCCTGCAAAATGACGGGCACGCCGGTTTCATCTGCGGCCTCGACAAAAGCGCGGGCTTCCTCCCAGCCGAGAACGACAAGTCCGAGCACCGCGCGGCCGTCCCGCATGGCAGGCAACAGAACATCGTTGAGAGTGGCGACTGTCATTTGAACTTTGCAATCATATCTTTGATGCCCGGTATAGTTTCGATCTGGTGCGCGTGACTGGGCTGGAAGAATTGCACCAGAGGGCGCTGGCTGAGGCCACCCAAAATCGTGAAATAGTACATCTCATAGCCCGGCGCGACCACGCAAGGGTGATACCCTTTCTCCAACACGACCGTTGAGCGATCCATCAAATGATAGGCGTCTCCCACCTTGCCGTCTTCGCGCTGCACCAGCTGCATTCCAAAACCGTTATCAGGGCGAAAGCGGAAATTGTAGGTCTCGTCGTGGCGTGTCTCCAGCGGCAGGCGGTCCGTGTCGTGCTTGTGGGGCGGGAAGCCGGACCATCCGCCTTGACCGACAGTAAAAAGTTCTGAGACGAGAAGACGGCCAACTTTATCGCGGTATTTTGTGCCAAGAATATGTTTGATTTTGCGGTGTGTCTTGGTTTCGTCCGAGCCATATTGAACGCGGTCAATATCTGCTTCCCGTACCGCGAACGGGTCTAAAATTCCGTCGAACTTTGCGCCTGCGATAAATATTTCTGCGGTTTCGGATTGGCAAACCAGCTGCGCTTTTGCAGCCGTAGGGCAGTAAACACCCTCCGGTTCGCCGTCCCAGACATCAATGCCGCGCTTGCCGATATCGTCAAAATGGACGCCTTCGATCTCGATGCCGATGGTGCCGGTTGCGGGTACGATGCCGGTTTCGTAGCCACGCACTTGATACTCGAAAACCTCGCCACGGTTCAGCTTGACGATGTTGAAATAGTTAAGCGGAACGCGGCTATCATCCACATTCACGATAGGGCGGTTGTGATTGTCATGGGGGGCAATGTGCATAGGGGCTCAATTCGCAGCATGGGTGGAAAGAAAGGCAGAGATCTCCACCTGAGTTGGGCTTGCGGGAGCGCAGCCGACACGGGTGACAACGATGGCGGCGGCGGCGGAACCGTTTC
>JANOYJ010000452.1:0-4246 GCA_031428815.1 Phyllobacterium sp. | reverse complement strand
GGAATCAACACCATAGCGGCATAAAGTGCGAAATGGGCCAGTCTTGCTGCGGTTGTTTCGAACCACGATCCAAGCGTTGGCATGGGCGGACGATGCTTGCCGCTTCATCCGGTGTGTTCACAAACGCATTGAAATCTTCGGCCTTTTTCTTCATCTTGCGGATGTGTTCGACGAGCGGAAGGTTGTCACAAATTCCCATTGCGGTGACCCCTCAGAATTCTTGTGGTTTGTAATCGCTGGTTTCTGACGGGGCCACCGCCTGCAACAGCTCTATTGATTTTTTGACGCCCTCTTCGCGCGACAACATTACGTCTTCATGCTCAATTGAAAGCCATCCGTCGTAACCCACCATGCGCAGGCGGTAACAAAAGTCCTTCCAGAATTGTTGGCCGTTGCCGTAGCCCAAGGTGATATAGCTCCATGCCCGCCCCGGAATATCTATCAAGGACCCGTTCTCAAGTCGGCTGGTTAGCGCAGCCACCGGCTTGTTGATAAATGTGTCTTTCGCATGGGTGTGCAGAATCGCCGGACCGAGCGCATCGATTGCAGCAAGCGGATCAGCCCCCATCCACATCAAGTGCGAGGGATCAAGGTTTGCGCCGACAATCGGGCCAATTTCTTGACGAAGGCGCAACAGGGACGGAACGTTGTAAACAAGCTGGTTGCCATGCATTTCCACGGCCATCTTTTTAACACCATGCTCTTTGGCAAAGGCGGCGAGCTTGGCCCAATAGGGAAGCGCTCTTTCCTCCCATTGATATTTCAGCATGGACTGGGTTTCGCGCGGCCATGACGAGACGACCCAATTCGGCATTTTGTCGCCCCGTGCCCCTTCCGGAAGCCCGGACATAAGGACCACGGTGTCAATGCCAATTTCACCTGCGAGCCGAATTGTATCGTGCAAAGCTTCGGATTGCTTCTCCCCTTCGGTCGGGTGCAACTGGTTGCCGTTGGCATTGAGGGCGGCGATGCTCAAGCCGCGCCGCTCTACAGCTGAGAGAAACTCTCGCCGCGCAGCCGCATTTTCGAGCAAGCCTTTGAGGTCGAGATGTGGGGCAGACGTCCAGTTGGCGGCGTTGAACTCGACACCTTCGATGCCCAGCCGCGCCGCCGTATCCAGCATGTCGATGAAGGATAGATGACCAAGCGAGTCTGTGACCATTCCGATTTTCATGTCGAGTCCCTCAATAGATGCTTGGCTTGATGGCGGGAGAAACTTTGGCTGGTGCGCCTGTTTCCAGCGAGGTCACGCCCGCCTCTGCAATGAGAGTTGCCGCATAACCGTCCCAAGCGCTCGCCCCGACAGGATGGCCGGTTTCAATGGATTTCAGCCAAGCGCTGTTTTGCAAACGATACGCTTCGGCAAAGCGCGGACGCCAGTCAGCGGCGTAGGTCGTAATGGTTTTCAGATCCACATGGAGCTCGGAAGCAACCGGTGAGCGCAAGAAGACTGATCCCTTTTCGCCGACAAGTTCCCCGCGCACATCATAGCCATAAGTCGCGTTATTATTGATCTCAACGTTGACCAATTGACCGGCTTTGGTTTTCAGCACCATAAACACCGGCGCTCCAGTCTTGTTGCTGTCGGCAACGTCGGGACGGAACACGCTGATCGTGTCATACTCGGCATCCAGCACAAAGCGCGCGATATCGAATTCATGGGGAGCAGAATTGGTGATGGCCATTTGCCCCGTGAAGTTTGAGGGCGCAGATACATTGCGGTGAAAGTTGTGCATCATCAGCGCCGGACCGATATATCCCACAGCGAGGGCCTGTTTCATCTCCACATAGGCAGGATCAAAGCGGCGCATGAAACCGATCTGAACAAAGCGTATCCCGCCCTTTACCTCTGCAGCAATCACCTCGAGACACTCTTGCGAGTTCTGCGACAATGGCTTTTCGCAAAGAACCGGCTTTCTTGCGTGAATACAGGCCTTGGACAAATACGCATGCGTGTGGTCAGGGCTCGCAATGAGCACGGCGTCAACCTGCTTGTCAGCGATGACTTCGAGAGGGTCGGAACTCACATGAACTGCGCCACAAAGATCGGCTACGGCCTTGGCACGTGCATGATCTGCATCGCAGACAAATTGCAGAGAAGCTCCCGGAATTTGCTGAGTCAAAATTCTGGCGTGATCGGCGCCCATAATACCGGCTCCGATCAGTCCTACGCGTATCGTCATCTCTGATTTACCTTTGCGACTTTTTTGGCATAGCGGTCGTCCATCATGGCCTGTCCTTCTTTGCTGCCGTCGTGCCAGGTGCCGAACAGCTTATCGAGCGCGGTCGTGCCGTCGGCATAGTTCACTTCGAAATATTTGTGGTGCAGGTAATGGGCATAGGCATGAGTGTCGACGCCGCTGTCATTGCCGGTTTCTATCTTGTCAAAGCCGATATGGCCGACGACCGCGCCTGTTCCCGTAATGTGTAGGCCGTAGAGGAAGATGAGCGGATGCGAGGGCAGGATAAGATGGATGAGCGAGTCGGACCAGTAGAGCAGGTGCTCGACCGGATGCATGGACAGGCTCGACCATGGACTTGGATTGATCGAATTGTGATGCACCGAATGGATCCATTTATACAGGATAGGCACATGGATCAGCCGGTGGATGCAGTAGAAATGCACCTCATGATAAAACGGCAGCAGCAGCCAGAAGACCACGAACCAGACAGGGTACTCGGCAAAGGTTCCCATCATACCCCAGCCGTTGGCGTATGCCCAAAGGCCAAACACTTCGTAGGCCGTCCAGACCGGCACGCCTGTGGCGAACGTGCGGATGATGTTGTCAATGTTCTGGCTCTTAAACATGAACACGTCGCTCGGCTGATCCGAGGGAAACTTGCCATGGTATTTGAAGCGGTTGTTCTGGCCGCGTTTCACGTAGAGCCGCAGTTCGAGTGCGCCGTAAATGACGAGGACGAGCAGGCTATTGCGCACGAGGAGATAGAGTATCCAGCCGGGGGCCAGTTCCTTCATGGTCTCAACGCTGGGCGTCAGATATATCCAGAACAGAACCGCCAGCGCCATGAACATCAGGTTCCACGGATAGAAATAGCCCGGCAGCCATTTGAGAAAATTCATCGGCTGCGGCGGCATCCGGAACAGCGGATTGATATTCAGCGGGTTTTTCGGCGCGAAATCTCCCCGCTTGTTCTTGGTGCCAAATTTGAGCTCGTCCATGCCTTGTCTCCGGTATCAGCGATAGATTGGTCTGCCCCAAAAAAGGGGCAGCGCTTCAATGTAATGGCATTGGATCCCGGAGCCGGTGGTGGCCATGCTCCGGGCTGTTGCGTTGGCGTCAGCCGCCTGTCTGTGGGGGATGACCGTCATGTGCTTCCGCGTAACCTTGTATCTCGGCCTCAAGCTTGGCCATGGTCTCGCCGCCTGCCATCAGGTCGGTGATCTCTTCTCGCGTGCGCTCGCCCTTCTTGAAATCCGCTGCGACTGCGCCGCGGATCAGCACGGCGAAATGGTCGCCGACAGCCATGGCGTGCATGACCTGATGCGTGATGAAAACCACCGCCAGGCCGCGCTTCTTCGCCTCATTGACGATGCGCAGCACATGGCTCGCCTGCTTGACGCCGAGCGCGGCGGTTGGTTCATCTAGGATTAGAACGCGGGCACCGAAATGCACGGCGCGGGCGATGGCGAGCGACTGCCGCTCGCCGCCGGACAGGCCGCCAACCAGCCGGTCGCCGTCGTCGATGCGGGTGATTCCGAAGTCTCGCACCGCCTTGACGGCGATCTCGTTGGCCTTCTTTCGGTCATAGATTCTGAACGGCCCCCAGCCCTTGGTCGGCTCAACGCCGACAAAGAACGAGCGGCCTATGCTCATCAGCGGAAAGGTGCCGCCGAACTGATGCACGGTGGCTATGCCCTTTTCACCCGCTTCACGCGGTGTCTTCAATGTGACGGGCTGCCCGTCCATCAAAAGGGTTCCGGACGTTGGCACGTAAACGCCGGACATCAGCTTGATCAAAGTCGACTTGCCCGCGCCATTGTCGCCGAGCAGACAGAGCACCTCGCCGGCGCGCACTTTCAGCGAGATGTCATGCAGCACGTCAATCGGCCCGAAGGATTTGTTGACGCCCTTAAGTTCCAGAATGGGAGCGGTCATTGTCCTGTCCTCACTTTTTCTTTGGCGAAAGGCTGAGCGCCATATTGCGGAAGGTGTTGTTCATCAGAACGGCGGCCAAGAGCAGCAGGCCAATGATGAGGCTGGACCAGTTTCGGTCAAAGTCGGTG
>JANOYJ010000451.1:0-3833 GCA_031428815.1 Phyllobacterium sp. | reverse complement strand
TTGAACACGATATGCTTCTTGGCATCAATACCGGCCGCCAAAAATGCAGCGGTAACTTCGCGCGTCGATTTGGTCAGTTCCTTCGGGTCCTGCGGCAGCGTGATGGCATGCATATCGACCACGCAATAGATGCAATTATTGGTCTCTTGCAGCGCCCCAAATTTGCGGATCGCACCGAGATAGTTACCCAGGTGCAAATTACCGGTCGGTTGAACACCGGAAAAAACTAGGGGAGTAAACTGAGTCATGAGGCTACCAAAAATAACTATGCCAGAAAGAGTAGCGGCTTATGGACCAGTCACGGTGCAGGGTCAATTCGCTCAAAGCGGCTCGACAGGCGGCGCATCACGACTGCGCTCGACATTGCGGCGCAGCATGGCGCGATCCGCACCGCCAATACCGAAGGCGAGGCCGAAATAGACAGCGGCTGACATCAGGATAAGAAACAGAAGCACCGATGCCTGCACGAGAAATGAACGGTCAGGCGTCAGATATGGCGAGAGCCAGAGTACAGCGACATAAAGCGCCGCGCCCATTAAGGCCGCAGAAAGCGCAAGACGTGGCACGCGCTTCACCAGCCCTTCATCCATCGACCAATGCCCGCGCCGGATAAGCGTCGTGACAAGCAGCGCCGCATTCACCCATCCGGCTACGATTTCCGCTGTTGCAATCCCGCGCTCGGCGATGATTGGAAACAAAGCGAGAGCCAGACCCGTGTTGATCGCAACCGATACGCCTGCAAAGCGCATCGGCGTTTTTGTATCTTCGCGGGCAAAAAAACCGGGTGTAAAACACTTAATCAAAACGAAAGCGGGAAGGCCAAGCCCGAATATCGCAAGTGTTCCCGCAACGATCCCGGTCGTTTCCGCGCTGAAGGCGCCGCGCTCATAGAGCACACGGACAATGGGTTCGGACATCACAAGAAGCGCGGCGGCGGCAGGCAGAGTGAGGAACAGAGCAAATTCGACCGAACGGTTTTGAATGCTCCCCGCCTCGACCATCTTGCCACCCTTTAGGGCGCGGGCAAGTTCCGGCAGGAGCACAACGCCAACGGCAATGCCGACGACACCAAGCGGCAGCTGATAAACCCGGTCGGCATATTGCAGCACCGAAATCGCACCATCCTTGCCGGAGGCGATCATCTGCCCGATCACGAGATTAATCTGAGTAATACCGCCCGCAATCGCCGCAGGCGCAGCAAGAATAAGTACCCGCTTTACCGCCGGGGTCATTGTTGGTCGGCGCAATTGTAACTGAATGCCGGCCAAACGCACGGAAACAACAACGATCAACAATTGCAAAATACCGGCGGCCAAAACGCCCCACGCCATCATTTTTCCGGCATCATACGGATCGCTGCCGCTCCAAAGCGCAAGGCCCAGAATAGCAATTAGAATAACATTGAGAAAAACCGGCGCGATGGCGGCGGCGAAATATCGGTGCAGCGAGTTCAAAATGCCGCTCATCATCGCCGTCAGCGACATGCACATGAGGTAAGGGAACATGATGAGCGCCATTTGTCGCGTCATCTCAAACTTCACCGGATCTGACGTGAAACCCGGCGCGATGATTGTGCTGACCAAAAATGGCATCGACAATTCCATCAGGATTGTCAGAACCAGAAGGATGCTGAACAGGACGCCTAAAACCTCTTCAGAGAATTTCTTGGCTCCCGCTATGCCGTTGGCCTCGATCTCTTTTGAGAACAAGGGCACAAAGGCCGCATTAAACGCACCTTCAGCGAAGAGCCGCCGAAATAGGTTTGGAAACCGGAACGCGGCATAGAAAGCATCGGCCACAGGGCCGGCGCCAAGCACAGCGGCCATCAGCGCTTCACGCCCGAAACCAAGCACCCGGCTCGCCAGCGTGGCACCGCCGACTGTGGCGAATTTTTTGACAAGGCTCATACGATCGAGATCCTGTTTTTCATGATGCCGCGACCTGTTCTGTCTTTTCGAACAATGACAGCAGCTTTCGCCGAATCGTCGTCTCACGTGACGGTTGGGTGATTTTGTGACCGATAAGATCAGTCACATAAAACGTATCAATCACCTTTTCACCAAAGGTCGTGATATGCGCCGACGCGATATCGAGATTGAGCGAGGAGATCACTGTTGTTATTTCTGAGAGCAGTCCCGGCCGGTCAAGGCCTTCGATCTCGATCACGGTCAGTCTTTCCGAAAGCGTGTTGTTGATGTCGACGCGTGGTTCGACTTTGAACGCCTTGGCACCACGGCGCGACTTGGTGCGTCGCGCCAAAACGTCGGGCAGATAGGTCTTGCCTAGCAATATATCTTCAATCAGGCGGCTGACGCTCTGCGCACGACGCTCTTCATCGGCATCGAGCTCGAATTCCCGTGAGATGAGGATGGTATCCAGCGCGCGCCCGTCCGTGGTCGTGAAGACTTGCGCATCCACAATATTGGCTCCTGCGCTGGCACAGGCCCCGGCGATAATCGACAACAGGCGCGGATGATCCTGCGCCATGATCGTAATCTCTGTGACACCTTCAAACCTGTGCGGTTTGACCATGGTGGCAAGTCTATTGCCGGCCTTATCAGCGGCCCGGACAAAATCCGCGTGGCGCTTCTGATCATCAAGGCTGACGGTGAGGAGGTAATTTTGATAGGGTAACGTCAAATAGGCAGCGCGTTCCGCCTCCGGCCAGTCGGCAAGAAGATCGCTCAATTGCTGGCGGGCATAATCTGTGCGCTCGCGCCGGGGCACTTCGGAAAAACCGCCCGTCAGAAATATCTCGGTCTCATAAAACAGCGTTCTGAGCAATTGCCCTTTCCAGCCATTCCAAACGCCCGGACCCACCGCCCGAATATCGCAGACTGTAAGTATGAGCAGCATTTTAAGCCGGTCGAGCGTTTGCACTTTTTCGGCAAAATCCAAAATGGTTTTGCGGTCGTTCAAATCACGCGACTGTGCCACCATGCTCATGGTGAGATGTTCTTCCACCAGCCAGCCAAGTGTCTCAGTATCGCTCTGCGACAGACCAAAACGCGGCCCGAGCTTGCGGGCGATCTTTGCCCCTTCGATAGAATGATCCTCAGGCCGTCCCTTGGCAATGTCATGCAAGAGGAGCGCTATATAAAGAAGATGGCGTTCGGATTTAAGGCTTGGCAATAGTTTGTAGGCCAGCGGATGTTCGGAGGCGAGGGTTCCGTTTTCGATGCCGGACAAGATCGAAATGCAGCGTAACAGGTGCTCATCGACCGTATAATGATGATACATATTAAATTGCATCATCGAGACAATTTTGCCGAAATCCGGAATGAACCGGCCCAGAACGCCGGCCTCGTTCATACGGCGAAGCGAGAGTTCCGGCTGACGCTCAGAACACAAAAGCGCGATGAATAAGCGGTTCGCTTCCGGATTTTCACGCAAGGTATTGTCAATCAGCGACAGTGACCGCGTCGCGAGTTTCATAGCGTCCGGATGATACTCAAATCCGGTAATGTCGGCAAAATAGAACAGACGGATGAGATTGACCGGATCGTTTTTGAAGACATTTTCATGGGCAATATTGATGCGCTGATTGTCGACAATGAAGTCTGACGTTCCGTCAATCTTGCGGTTGCGCCGCGCAAACGTCATGAATATCCGGTTAAGACCCGGCACATATTTGGCCTGTTGCTCTTCCAGTGCGGCGCAGAAAATTCGCGTCAAATCGCCCACTTCCTTGGCGACCAAAAAATAATGCTTCATAAACCGCTCGACGGGCGACAGGCCCGGATGCGCCTTGTAGCCGAGGCGCGAGGCGATTTCGCGTTGAATGTCGAAAGATAAGCGCTCCTCGGCCTTGTGAGTGGCGAAGTGCATGTGAC
>JANOYJ010000450.1:0-6641 GCA_031428815.1 Phyllobacterium sp. | reverse complement strand
CGCGAGTTCGGCGACCTTGATGCGCCATACGGCATTGAGGAGACCTCGGCAGGCGAGCTAGGCATTTCAGAGCCGGAAGAGACAGGGCTTACCTTTGAGGCCAATCCCGAGTTAAAGGCGCTGCATTCGGCAAAGGCGAGTGGGTTGACGGCGCTTTCCGATGATTCCGGCATCTGTGTTGAATCGCTCGATGGCAATCCGGGAATTTATTCGGCGCGTTGGGCGGGGCCGAACAAAGACTTCGCTCAGGCCATGCGCAATATCGAAGAAAAGCTGCAAGCCAAAGGCGCGGTCAAACCAGTACAACGACGAGCGTATTTCGTGTCTGTGCTGACCTTGGCGACGCCAGATGGCGCAGTGCGGAATTTTCGCGGTGAAGTGCATGGCACCCTCGTCTGGCCACCGCGCGGCACACAAGGGTTTGGCTATGACCCGGTGTTTATGCCCGATGGATTTACCCGCACATTCGGCGAAATGAGCGCTGAGGAAAAACATGGCTGGAAGCCGGGCATGGAAAAGGCTCTGTCGCACCGGGCGCGGGCGTTTCAGTTGTTTGCCCGTGAAATTCTCGGCGCACAATGATCCCGCCGGATGATGGCTCGCCCGGTTTCGGGGTCTATTTGCATTGGCCGTTCTGCGCCGCCAAATGCCCCTATTGTGATTTCAATTCGCATGTCCGCCATCAAGCGATTGACCAAGCCCGATATGCCAAAGCCTTTCGCCGCGAAATGCAAACCATGCGCGCGCGCATCGGTCCCAAAACAGTCAAAAGCATTTTTTTTGGCGGTGGCACACCAAGCCTGATGACGCCGCAAACGGTGGGTGCACTGCTGAACTCGGTGTCGGAATTTTGGCATGTGCCGGACAATATCGAAATAACTCTGGAGGCCAATCCATCCAGTGTCGAAGCCGAGCGTTTCCGCGGTTATCGCGCGGCAGGCGTCAACCGCGTGTCGCTCGGTGTGCAGGCGCTGAATGACCGCGATTTGAAGTTTCTTGGCCGTTTGCACAATGTCGAGGAAGCACTAAAAGCCATTGGCCTAGCACGCGAGATTTTTCCACGTCTGTCCTTTGACTTGATCTATGCGCGCCCCGATCAGACCTTGGCGGAATGGGAGAGCGAGCTCAACGAAGCCATTGGCTATGCCGCCGATCACCTCTCCATGTATCAGCTCACGATAGAGCAAGGCACGCCGTTTGCCGCCTTACAAAAGGCTGGAAAGCTGACAGTGCCCGATGGCGGACATGCGGCGGATCTTTATGATCTGACGCAGCAGATAACCGCATCACGCGGTATTCCCGCCTATGAAGTGTCAAACCATTCGGCACCGGGCGCGGAAAGCCGACATAATCTCGTTTACTGGCGCTATGGTGAATATGTCGGCATCGGCCCCGGTGCGCATGGCCGGTTCATTGAAGGCGATCATCGCACTGTGACCATCGCTGAGAAAATGCCGGAGCGCTGGCTTGAAAAGGTCGAGACGGTTGGTACCGGCGTGATCGAAGAAGAACAGCTGACCGGCGATCAGCAGGCCGATGAAATGCTGATGATGGGGTTGCGCCTCAATGAAGGGATTGATGTGCAACGCTATGAGATAATGGCACAGCGGACATTTGATGCGACACGGCTTGTGACGTTGCAAGACGAGGGCATGGTCGAGTTTATTGGTAATTCAAAACTGCGCGCAACGCCGAAGGGCATGATTGTGCTGGATGCGGTTCTGGTTGAACTTCTGCGTTAAAGCAGCCAAGCTGGTCGGGACGCGGGGACTGCATTTGACGATGATTATTAATGAAACAAGGAAAAGCGGCAAATATCTCCTTGCGGGCACCGTTGTAACGGCGCGTCCGCTGGAACCGGCGCTGTATCTTGTGGCGACCCCTATCGGCAATCTTGGTGACATTACCATTCGTGCACTGGAGACTTTGGCGGCGGCTGACATTATCGCCTGCGAAGACACGCGCACCTCGCGGGTTTTGCTCGACCGCTATGGCATTAAGACGAAGACGGTATCTTATCACGATCATAATCAGGCCATTTCCGGCGCACGGCTGATTGAGACGCTGCAACAGGGCAAAGCTGTGGCGCTCATTACGGATGCGGGAACGCCTTTGGTCTCGGACCCCGGCGAGCGGTTGGGCGCTGAGGCGCGGGCGGCAGGCATTCGCGTTATCCCGATACCGGGTGCATCGGCGATTCTGGCAGCATTGGCAGCGGCAGGCTTGCCCGCCTCGCGGTTTTTCTTCGAAGGATTTTTGCCAGCCAAAACCGGCCAGCGCCGGGCGCGATTGGCGAGTCTCGCCAGTCTTGATGCGACACTGATCTTCTATGAAGGACCGCACCGGTTGAGCGAAACGCTGGCGGACATGGCGGAGGTTTTGGGTAGTGGGCGCGAGGCAGCGGTTTGCCGGGAACTCACCAAAACTTTTGAGGAAGTCATTGTTCTACCGCTTGGAGACTTATCGGCGCGCTATCCGGCTGAAGCCAATGTCAAAGGCGAGATTGTCATCGTCGTCGAGCCGCCGAAAGAGACGGGCACAAGCCAAGCCGATGTCGACATGCTTTTGCATTCGCTGACGAAGGAAATGTCGGCTTCAAAAGCTGCGGCAGAGGCGTCGCGTCTCACGGGTATTCCTAAATCGGAGCTGTATCAGCGCCTATTGGACGCCAAGACGCCCGTTGGACGCGAAGAAGAATGACGCGTGATTTGCCGTCACGGCGCATGGCCGAACGCAAGGGCCATAAGGGCGAGACATTTGCTGCGATCCTGTTGATGCTCAAGGGTTACCGGATTGTGGCGCGGCGCTACAAGACCAAGCTCGGTGAGGTTGATATTATTGCAAGGCGACGCAACATTGTGGCTTTGGTAGAAGTGAAGGCGCGTAATAGTTTGCTCGAAGCGATGGATGCTGTGGACACAACCACTATGCGGCGCATTGAGGCGGCAGGTGATCTATGGCTGACCAAGCAGCGCGATTATGCCCGCATCAATATCCGCTATGATTTGATCGCCGTTCTGCCCGGCAAATTGCCAGTGCATGTGCAGAACCTGTTTCAAGCACAAGGCTGGTAGCTGATCAGTTGCCGGCAGACGCCGCTTTCTCCCGTTCGCGTTTGGAACCGCCACGCTTTTTCAACACGCTCTCCAGCCAGTCGGTCCGCATTTCCGGAACTGATGCCAAAAGGTTTTCGGTGTAAGGATGGAATGGCGGCGCGAAGATTTTGGTTGTCGGGCCCTCATCAACCAGTTTGCCCTTGAGCATCACAGCCGTGCGGTGCGCAATGCGGCGCACAATACCAAGGTCGTGCGTGATGAACAGATAGGCAACGCCGAGATCGTCCTGGAGCTTTTTCAAGAGCTTCAAGATTTCGTCCGCCACCAACTGGTCCAGCGCCGATGTTGGCTCATCGCAAATGATGAGGTCAGGATCGGCCGCCAAGGCACGGGCAATACAAATGCGCTGCTTTTGTCCGCCTGAAAGTTGGGTTGAGAGCCGTCCGGCATAATCTTCCGGCAGACCCACCTGCCTCAAAAGCTCTGCGACGCGCGCCTTCACTTCCGCGGGGGACTTATTGTAGTAAAAAGCCACGGGACGCCCGATAATTTCACCAATCGTTTGGCGCGGGTTGAGAGCCACATCAGGCAGTTGATAGATGAATTGAATCTGCCGCAAATCGTCTTTGCTGCGGTCTTTGAGGGCAACGGAAAGTTCGGTGCCGCGGAATTTTACTGAACCGGATATGCGCGGCAAAAGACCTACAATGAGGCGTGCCAACGAGCTTTTGCCCGAACCTGACTCACCCACAACTGCGACAGTCTCACCTTTGGCAACATTGATTGTCACGTCGTTCACAGCTTTGAAATCGCCGTATTCGCCTATCGCATTCTTAATATCGAGTATGATCTCGCCGCGCGGCTTGTCGAGTTCTGCGGACAGATGGTCGGCTTGCTTGCGCTCACTGACAAGCGCACGGGTGTAGGGATCTTTTGGCGCTGACAAAATCTGCGCCGTTTCGCCTAGCTCAATCAAATTGCCGCCGCGCAGCACCATGATGCGATCAGACACCTGTGCAACCACCGCTAGATCATGAGTGATGTAGAGTGCGGCGAGATTATAGTCCTTGATGACTTTTTTAATCAGCGCAAGAACTTCTATTTGCGTCGTCACGTCCAGCGCCGTCGTCGGCTCGTCAAACACCATGATGTCGGGACGGCAGGACATCGCCATCGCTGTCATTGCCCGCTGCAATTGCCCACCCGAAACCTCGTGCGGATAGCGGTTTCCTATGGTTTCAGGATTGGGCAAATCAAGCGCCCTGAAAAGTTCGACTGCCCATTCTTTTGCTTCCGCCGGTTTCATCAAACCATGCTGGATCGGCATTTCGCACACTTGATCGAGGAGCGTGTGAAACGGGTTGAAGGATGCCGCGGCGCTTTGGGCGATGTAGGCAATATGCTGGCCACGCTGTTCGCGCCTGCCTTCCGACGACAGGTCACGGATTGACACGCCGTCAATTTCAACGGTTCCGCCGGTGATGCGGCAGCCCGCGCGCGTATAGGCCATGGCTCCGATGCCGATGGTCGATTTGCCCGCGCCGCTCTCACCGATGAGGCCGAGCACCTCGCCTCGCTTGAGTTCAAGCGAGATGTTGTTGACGAGGCAAAGTCCGCTGATGGATTCTATGCGCAGATCGCGGATTTTAAGAACTTGTTCAACAGCCATCTTACATCTCCGCCGAAGCGCCGGAAGGCCGCGCATTGATTGAAAGGACCCAGTCGACGATCAGGTTCACGCCGATGGTCATCAGAGCGATCATCGCTGCCGGGTAAAGCGGGGCGAAAAGACCAAAGGAAATCGCCTTGCCGTTTTCGCGCACCATACCGCCCCAGTCCGCGAATGGCGGCTGAATGCCGAGACCAAGGAATGAAAGGCCCGCGACGAAAAGGAAGTTGAAGCAGAAGCGCAGGCCGAATTCGGAAATCATCGGCGGTAAAACGTTGGGCAGAACTTCGCGTGTCATCACCCACCAAAGGCCCTCGCCACGCAATTTGGCGGCCTCCACATATTCAAGCACGGCAATGTTCATCGACACGGCACGGGCGAGGCGAAAGACGCGGGTAGAGTCGAGAATGGCGATGGTGATGATCAAAGTCGGAATCGAAGAGCCGAACATTGATAGGATGATAAGGGCGAATACCAGCAGTGGAATGGACAACATCACATCGACAATGCGCGACAGTATTTGGTCGATGATATTGCCACCTGTTGATGCCAAAAGCCCGAGTGTTGTCCCGATCAGGAATGACAAAATCGTCGTAGCGAGTGCGATGCCGATGGTCATGCGGGCGCCGTAAATGATGCGGGACATCATGTCCCGGCCGATCTGGTCCGTGCCCATCCAAGAGGCCCACGAGGCCGGAGCCCAAGTCTCCCCTACATTTTCTGCCTGGGTGTAGGGTGCTATCCAGGGCGCAAAAACGGCTAGGAAAACAAAAAACCCGACAATGATGAGACCGACCCATGCGGTGGCGTTTGGCTTATGTCCAAGAATAGTCATATTTCAATCCGCCCTTGTGGGTTTGCGCAGTCTCGGATTTGCAACGATCGCCAAAACGTCTGCAACAGTATTTAGAATGATAAACGTGGCGGCGAACAACAGGCCGCACGCCTGCACCACCGGCAAGTCGCGCTTGGTCACACCGTCCACCATATACTGGCCGACGCCCGGATAGACGAACACCACTTCAATGACGACCACGCCGACAATCAGATAGGCGAGGTTCAACGCGATGACCGAAATGATTGGCGCGGCAGCGTTGGGCAACGCGTGTTTCAGAATAACACGCGAGCGCGGCATACCTTTTAGGAATGCCATTTCAATATAGGGCTGAGACATGATGGCCAGAACCGAAGACCGCGTCATGCGCAACATGTGCGCGGCAACAAGCATGGTCAGGGTCAAGGCCGGCAGTGCGATTTTGAACAGCTTTTCTCCGACGCTCATTCCGTCAAATACGGTCGAGAGCGAAGGGAACCAGCGCAGTTTCACGGCGAACACGAGGATCAATAAGTAGGCGATAAAAAATTCCGGCACGGAAATAGTTGCCAAGGAAACGATGTTAGCCCAACGGTCCTGCCATTTGCCTTCATTGATGGCGGCAAGGATGCCGAGCCCGACGGACAGCGGTACCGCTATCAACGCCGCAGTGCCGGCGAGGAACAATGTGTTTTTGAATTTCTTCATCAGTTCAGGAAAGATTTCGCGCTTGTTGGTCAGCGCGCTGCCGAAGTCACCCTGTATCGCCCCGGTAAACCATTCCCAATAACGGACGAAAGCCGGACGGTCGAGGCCAAGTTCAATTCGATAGGCCGCGAGTGTTTCCTTCGTCGCGCCTTGGCCAAGCACCGCGCTTGCGACGTCACCCGGCAAGAGTTCGGTCGCGACGAAAATCAGAATGCTGACGGCAAGAAGTGATAAAAACCCAAGGGCGATCCGCGTTAGTATAAATTTTAACATCAGATCGCCCCCGGCTTTTTATTGTTAGATTACATTACAGTCTCAGGCAAACCAGCCTTTTTCCGCAATACGATTGTCGTTCAGGTCATAACGGGCATGGGGATTATTGCCCATGACGTTC
>JANOYJ010000449.1:0-2388 GCA_031428815.1 Phyllobacterium sp. | reverse complement strand
TGTTCAACATCCTGTTGCAGGTCATGGATCATGGCAAGCTAACGGATCACAACGGCAAGCAGATCGATTTCCGCAATGTGATCCTCATCATGACCACCAATGCCGGTGCGTCCGATGCCGCGCGGGCGGCGATCGGCTTCGGCTCCACCAAGCGCGAAGGCGATGACATGGAGGCGATCAACCGCCTGTTCACGCCGGAATTCCGCAACCGTCTCGACGCGATTATTCCGTTCGGCGCTCTGCCGGTGCCGGTCATCCATCAGGTCGTGCAAAAATTCGTCATGCAGCTTGAGGCTCAACTTTCCGAGCGCCAAGTGACATTCAACCTGTCACCGGTAGCCGTCGCCTGGCTCGCCGATAAGGGCTACGACGAGCGGATGGGCGCGCGGCCTTTATCCCGGGTGATCCAAGAGCACATCAAGAAGCCGCTCGCTAATGAGCTTTTGTTTGGCAAGTTGAAAAAAGGCGGCTTAGTCAATGTTTTTGTTGAGAAAAACGCGGATGGCCAATCAGTTCTGAGACTCGATTGTGAAGCGGGCGAGACGAAAATCATGCCGAAGGGCGAGCCGGAAGCCTTACCGCCGCCACGCAAGGCCAGCGCTAAAGCAAAACCATCGACCAAGGCTAAGCCGACGACAAAACTGGTGCCGGAAACGGTGTCCGACGCACCTCGCAAGGCCCGCTCGTCCGTGCCTAGCCTGCCAGTGAAAAAGAAGAAGTAAAACTTCAGAAGGCGCGGAATTTCCGCGCCTTCTCGTTTAAACGGCTTTCGGCGCCAGTTTGGCAAATGCCTTCACCCGGGGTTCTGGCTGGCCTCAACTGCCCCGCGATTTCGCGTTTGGGACGGCGTTTGAAGAGCAAGACCGGCATTAACCTGATAACGGAAATGTCGCGGATGCTTTGACCATGCCAATCGTCTCAACGCGGTGTTGCTGCATGTGAATCGGTGCGGCTCAGATCACGTACGTTCCCAAATATGACGGCTTTTCGACAATCCACTTAACGTAATGTCAATCAGCAACGGATACCTTTCTCCCATTGAAAACTAAGGATTTAGACAATGGTTGGAGACAGGCAAACCGCGTTCAAATGGGTCGTGGTCTTTTCGATCATCCTCGTTGACGCGATCTGGATCACGACCAGCGATTTTACCTTTGATGTTGCAAGCGCACTCAAGGTGATCGCCATTGTCTGCCTGTTGCTGGCCGTCGCGTGGTTTTATCGGGTCAAACGACCGATGGAAAACTTTGAAATCATGTGCTCGGAGACAGCTTTATTGTTGGCGTTTTCCACTGCTGGCGCGGTGCTCAGTTATCTGGTGACGTCTTTTAATCTTCCATTGATAGATCCATACTTGATCAAGACCGACGCCATGCTCGGGTTCGACTGGATGACCTATGTCGGCTTCGTCAATCAACGTCCTTGGTTGTCGATAATGGCCTCCATCGTTTACGTCACCACCATTTCGCAAATTGCGCTAAGTGTCATCGCTCTCGGCCTTACTGGAAAAGTTGTCCGCAGTCGCCAACTCGGCGCTGCGGTCATTATTTCAGGCTTGGTCTGCGTTTTAACCGCTGGCGTTTTACCCTCGGCAGGCGCACTCGGTTTTCTTAAACCGGCTGCTGACTTTGTCGCCATTGGCGCACCCATCGTCGATTTGGAGTACAAGCAAGTCTTTTTTGACCTGCGCAGCGGGGCGGAGCGCTTTATCACTTTGGATAATCTGCATGGACTCGTGGCGTTTCCGTCGTATCACGGCACCTTGTCAGCGCTGGTTGTCATTTCACTTTGGACATTCCCTATCTGGCGTTGGCTTGCCCTTGCGCTGAACTTCTGCGTCATTTTGGCGACGCCGGTTGATGGCGGGCATCATCTGATAGATGCGCTGTCCGGTGTCGGCATGGCTTTTCTAGCTTGGTATTTGGCAAGCCAATTCATGAAGCGTGTGCCGGCGGTTAAGTTTGACACTAGCGCGGCCTTGGGCGTCAATCCGGCGCTACCAACGCCCTCCTGATCTTTTCTGCGTTACCAGCCAAAACCGCACTATCCTCCATCGGTCCGCCATGCGCCTTCAGGGAAACACCCTCATAGCGCGGAATGACGTGAAAATGCAGGTGAAACACCGTCTGACCTGCCGCCGCTTCATTGAACTGCACCAGCGTCACACCATCGGCAGCAAAGGCCCTGACTACGGCCCGCGCAATTTTCTGCGCAGCAATCAGTGTCGGCGCAAGGGCGGCGGGATCGGCATCGAGGAGATTGCGTGACGGCGCTTTCGGGATGACGAGGACATGACCATCCGACTGCGGCATCACATCCATGAAGGCCAAAGTATCATCATCCTCGTAAACCTGGTGACATGGTATTTCGCCGCGCAGTATTCTGGCG
>JANOYJ010000448.1:0-2808 GCA_031428815.1 Phyllobacterium sp. | reverse complement strand
GAGCTTCAAGCTGTCGCTCGATCAGTTCATGGCAAAACGTGGCGGCAAAGCGATTGCCTCACGCGGCCGCAGCCTCAAAGCAGCCAATGCAGCATTGTTCGCTAATCTGGAGAAACGCTATGGTGTTCCTGCCGGCCCGTTAATCGCGATTTGGGGCATGGAAACCGGCTTCGGCGCATCACTCGGCAATCAGAACACGATTTCTGCTGTCGCAACCCTCGCTTATGATTGCCGCCGCAGCGCGTTTTTTACGGAGCAGCTTTTTGCCGCACTCAAACTGATTGATCGCGGTACGATCAGTGGTTCTTCAATTGGTGCTATGCATGGCGAAGTCGGCCAGACGCAATTTTTGCCGAAGAATGTTCTCAATTATGGCGCAGATGGCGACGGTGATGGCCGTGTCAATATGATCAGCTCCAAAGCTGATGCATTGGCCTCTACCGCTAACTTCCTACAAGGTCACGGCTGGAGCCGCGGCGGTGGTTATCAGCCCGGCGAAGGTAATTTTGGCGCGATCCAAGGCTGGAATGCAGCAGGAGTCTACCAGAAGGCGATTGCCATTATCGGCGCGCAGATCGACGGATAGGATAACTGTAATTTGATCCAAAAAGCGCCCTTTCATTCGAAGAAGGGGCGCTTTCTGTCGCAAATTATTGTGAGATTGGATGCTGATTAGATACCATACCTGTTTCGGCATCAAACAGATGAGGTGTCGCTGACGGCGTTCAAAGCGCTGCAGCGTACCGTCCCCCGGCCATCCCGCCCAACCACATCAATCTTGTTAAATGTGTTTCTGGATGGATACCGACCGGCTCGCGTTCCGGCGAACGCGATGCATTCATGCCAAGCTGGATTTCTGATGGCATTACTCGTCCACTTGGTAAATATTTACCGTTACGAATTGTATTCCTATCTTTGCAGGCCTAAGCATTTGGACGGTGCAGGGCGACTACTCCATGGTCACGATAAAAGAAATTGCGAACGCGGTCGGTGTTTCATCGGCGACAGTGTCGCGCGTTCTTAATTATGACATGACGCTGTCGATCTCCGGCAAGAAACGGCAGACCATCATTGAGACAGCGGAATCGCTCAACTATGCGACGCCGCGCAATCGCAACCGCCCATCCGAGACCGCGTCGTCGACGCCGTCCGGCGGTAAGATTGCACTGGTGCATTTCCTGCGCCCTACACAAGAACTTACCGATCCCTATTACATCGGTGTGCGGCTTGGCATTGAAAACCGTTGTCAGGCGCACAAACTTGAAGTTGTCAAAGTTTATCATAGTGATGAGCTGCCTGATGCAAATGTCTTGCAAAGTGCATCGGGGGTGATCGTTGTCGGCCAGCATTCCGATGATGAGATCGCTTGGCTGCAAAGACATAGCAAGCACATTGTGTTTGCGGATTTTTGCCCGAAATCCTTACCGATCGACAGCGTCGAAAGCGATTTCGAGGCGGCGATGGACCGGCTTTTGACCTCAATGTTGGACATGGGCTACCGGCGCATCGGCTTTATCGGACGTATGCATACGATGAATGGCAAGACCGAGCCCTACGGCGAGAAGCGGTGCAGAACTTATATTAGGCGGATGCAGGAGGCTGGGCTCTTCAATCCGGAATTCTGTCTTGTCGAGACGCTCACTCTCGAAAACGGTTATGAATTGGCGCGGGCGGTCATGAAAACGCAGAAACCGCCGGAAGCGCTCATTACCTTTAATGACAACATGGCCATTGGCGCCTATCGCGCTATGCAGGAACTCGGTCTGCGCATTCCGGATGATGTGGCGATTATGAGTTTCAATGATATCCCCGTTGCGCAGTTCCTTAATCCCCCTCTCTCCACTATCCGAATTCCATCCGAGCTTATCGGTGAGACCGCGGTTGATCTTCTCTTAGAACAGTTTGCCGGACGGGAATTATCCAAGCGGGTGATCCTTTCGACCGAGCAGATCTGGCGCGCAAGCAGCCGTTCTCCACGTTGATTTTTCTAAAAACCGTTTCCTAACAAAGGGATCTCATTTTCCGAGTAAATATTTACTAAATAATCTTGCGTGACGACGAAATTTGAGAAATACTTCTCAGGCGGGCAGCGGGAGCTGCCTTGAAATCAAGTTTTCTGGGAGGAAAATATGAAGCTTACACGCAATAATTACGTCTCGTGTTTGGTTGGGCTTGCCCTGTCGAGCGCCAGCTTTATCGCCGTTGGTGCGGCCTCGGCCAAGGAAATCACCATTTGGTGCTGGGACCCTAATTTCAACGTTGCCATCATGGAGGAAGCCGGCTCGCGCTACACCAAGACGCATCCTGATGTTACGTTTAATATAGTCAATTTTGCCAAACTGGATGTCGAGCAGAAGCTTCAGACTTCGCTGTCATCCGGCACAACAGATGCGTTGCCGGATATTGTTTTGATCGAAGATTACGGTGCGCAGAAATATCTGCAATCCTTTCCCGGCGCGTTTGCTGACATGACAAGCGCTGTCGATTATTCGGGTTTCGCGCCCTACAAAGTCAACCTGATGACCGTCGATGGTAAAGTCTACGGCATGCCGTTCGATTCCGGCGTCACGGGTATGTACTACCGCAAGGACTATATCGAACAGGCCGGTTTCAAGCCTGAGGACATGCAGAACATTACTTGGGACCGTTTCATCGAAATCGGTAAGGTAGTCGAGGCCAAGACCGGCAAGAAGATGATGGGTCTTGATGCCAACGATGCGGGTTTCCTTCGCATATTGATGCAGTCCGCCGGTGGCTGGTATTTCGACAAAGACGGTAAGCCGAGCATTGAGGGCAATCCCGCATTAA
>JANOYJ010000447.1:0-2078 GCA_031428815.1 Phyllobacterium sp. | reverse complement strand
TGACGCCATGATATTTGTCAGCAGCGGCTTCTGCCGGAGCATAACCCTTGCCCTTCTGGGTCATCACATGGATTAAAACCGGTCCGTCGCAATTGTCGCGGACGTTTTTCAAAACAGGAATGAGATGCTCGAGATTATGACCGTCAATCGGCCCGATGTGATAGAAGCCCAGCTCCTCAAACATCGTGCCGCCGGTCACGTAACCGCGCGCGTGCTCGACGGCGCGGGTGATGGCGCGGTCAACACGTTTGCCAAGATAGGCTGTAAGTTTCTTGCCGATCTCGCGAAAGCCCATATAGGTGCGGCCAGAGGCCATGCGGGCGAGATAGGCGCTCATCGCGCCGGTCGGCGGGGCAATCGACATGTCATTGTCGTTGAGTATAACGATCAACCTCGCATCAAGCGCACCGGCATTGTTCATCGCCTCAAACGCCATGCCCGCCGACATCGCGCCATCGCCGATAACCGAGATCACATTGTTCTTCTTGCCTGAAAGCTCCCGGGCAACTGCCATGCCGAGGCCAGCGGAAATCGAGGTGGACGAATGCGCCGCGCCGAACGGGTCGTATTCTGACTCCGCACGCTTGGTGAAACCCGACAGCCCGCCCTCTTGGCGAAGCGTCGTGATGCGGTCG
The DNA here is from genome assembly GCA_031428815.1 of Phyllobacterium sp. Classification (GTDB taxonomy): domain Bacteria; phylum Pseudomonadota; class Alphaproteobacteria; order Rhizobiales; family Rhizobiaceae; genus JANOYJ01. Next base: position 1,443 of record JANOYJ010000447.1, on the reverse strand, counting down.
CGGCGACCGGTGAGGATTTTGTGCGGATAGGCTTGGTGTCCGACATCCCAAATGAGGCGGTCATCCGGCGTGTTGAACACATAATGCAGCGCCACGGTCAGCTCGACCACACCCAAGCCAGCGCCCAAGTGACCGCCGGTTTTCGACACGGCATCGATCATCTCGCCGCGCAATTCCTCAGCCAATTGCGGCAGGTCATGCTCCGGCAGTGTACGCAGATCAGCGGGGAAGATGACTTTATCGAGAAGTGGCGTGGTGCGGGGTGCGTTCAATTGGCATGCGGCCTTGGTTTTCTGTCTCTTTGACTAGAGGAGTGACGCAATTGCGGCAAGGCCGCCGATTGCCGCATTCACCGTTATATTAGCCCGGCAACGGGATGAATTCTTCTTCATCACCCGGCACAATGTCGAATTTCCCGGTGCGCCATTCCTCTTTGGCCTGCTCGATCTTCTCTTGCGAGGACGAAACAAAATTCCACCAGATGTACCGCTTGGACCCGATCGATGCGCCGCCGAGCAGGACGAAATGCGCTGGAGTCTTAGCGGAAATAATGATTTCATCACCCGGTTTGAACACAAGCAGCTTATGCGCATCGAACAAGTCGCCCGAAATATCGAGCTCGCCGGACAAGACATAAATGGCGCGTTCTTCGATTGTGGAAGGAAGTTGGAGCCGTGCACCGGCATCCAGCTTTGCATCGACATAAACCGTGTCGGAATGCATCGGTGTCGGCGCTTTCAGGCCCGCAAATTCGCCCATAATGACGCGCAGCGAGACGCCGCCGGATCTGGCATTTGGCAAAAGCGCGGCGCTGGTATTGGAAAACGCGGGCGCCATATCTTCCACCGCTTCGGGCAATGCGATCCAAGTTTGCAGCCCCGACATCGCCATCGGATGGCCGCGCAATTCTTCCGGGGTACGCTCAGAATGGACAATGCCGCGACCAGCGGTCATGAGGTTCACATCGCCCGGCGCGATAACCATTTCGGTGCCGAGCGAATCGCGGTGGCGGATTTTGCCGTCAAACAAATAGGTGACGGTGGCGAGACCGATATGCGGATGCGGGCGCACATCCAGCATTTGGCCGGGACGCAAGATCGCCGGGCCCATCTGGTCGAAAAAGATGAAGGGACCGACCATGCGGCGCTTGGCGGTCGGCAAAGCGCGGCGCACTTCAAACCCGCCAATGTCCTTGGCGCTGGCGACGATCATGGTTTCAATGGCATCAGAGGCGCGCTTGTCGCCGGGGGTGGGATCGGTGCCGGGGAAGAAACTCATGACGATGCCTTTCAGTCTCGGATTTCCTCGCCCCTGCCGAACGGCGGGGGAGAGGTGGCACGCGAAGCGTGACGGAGAGGGAAACCCTCCCCTCACTCACTCATCAGCATCATCACTCTTGGCCGAAGTCTTGTCCGTAATCCGTGCCGCCAGCACCGAGGAATT
>JANOYJ010000446.1:0-3914 GCA_031428815.1 Phyllobacterium sp. | reverse complement strand
GAATCTGAAAATCCTCATCGCCCTGATCGCTCTCATTCTCGCACTGCTTTTCATTCTTTTCGTGGTGACCCGTATCGGGGCCTACCGGATAGGGCGTGATAATCCGGCAATGGGTGCATTTATCGACGTGAAAGGCACAAGCATGCATTACGTGCATGTGCCCGCCGGACCGAATGCGGATCTGCCACCCTTGGTGTTCATCCATGGAGCCAGCGCCAATCTCAATGACCAGATGGTGCCGTTTAGGCCACTGCTCGAAGGCAGGGCCGAAATGCTGTTCTTTGACAGGCCGGGACATGGCTGGTCAGAGCGCGGCGCGGGCAATAACAGTCAAGAACTTCAGGCGGACACGGTTGTTGCACTGATGGACGTGTTGAACATCAAGGATGCGATCATCGTGTCGCATTCATTCGGCGGCTCGGTGGCAGCGGCCTTGGTCCTTAATCATCCGGACCGCGCGCGAGGCCTTTTATTCCTCGCCCCCGCCACGCATCCGTGGCCTGATAGGAAGACGCAATGGTATTATGATGTCGGGTCTATCCCGGTCTTAGGTCGTCTGTTTACCGAAACCATCACACTCCCGGTCGGTACATTCAGCCTGCATCCGGGATCGGAAGGCGTGTTTTGCCCGAACACGATGCCGGATGCCTATCTGCAAAAGGCTAAAATTCCCTTGGTATTGCGCCCTTCGGCCTTCCATTCCAATGCGATTGATGTTGCAGGACTCTATGATTTCACGGAGCGGGCATCCCCGCGCTATCCTGAAATCAAGAAACCGACGATCATCATCACGGGCGATGAAGACACAGTTGTGCTAGAAGAAATTCACTCCAATGGCTTGGCACGGGATATCAAAGGCTCCGAACTCGTTTGGATTCACGGCATTGGACATAAGCCGGATTATGTTGCGACGCCCCTTGCTGTCGCCGCAATAGAGAAACTCAATGGCGCGGACCGCGATCTACAAGCAGCGGCGCGGAACCTTGAGGATGCACTTTCGACGTTGGAGGCGGGTGTTTGCAAATAGAAAAGGGGCCAATAATTGACCCCTTTTGAGTATTGAAGCACAAGCTCCGTGATTTTGCGCCACTAGCCGACAGCAGCAATGCGCAGCATGTTCGTCGAACCCGGTGTGCGCAACGGTACGCCGGCTGTAATGATTATTTGGTCACCGGCACTGGCAAAACCCTCATCCTTTGCAATGCGGCAGGCGCGGTCCACCATATCGTCGAGGTCATAGGCGTCTTCCGTCACCACACAATGTGTGCCCCAGAGCAACGCCAGCCGACGGGCGGTCTTCAAAATCGGCGACAGGGCAATGATCGGCATGCGCGGGCGCTCGCGCGCGGCGCGAAGGCCTGTCGTGCCGGACGCTGTATAAGCGACAATCGCCGACACATTCAGCGTTTCCGCAATTTGACGCGAGGCGAGGGCGATGCCATCGGCGGATGTTGTTTCCGGATCGACGCGCTGAGCATTGATGATGCCGGGATAGACCGGATCACGTTCAACTTTCTCGGCAATCCTCACCATGGTCGCGACAGATTCGACCGGATAGGCACCGGAGGCGGATTCTGCCGACAGCATGATGGCGTCCGCGCCTTCAAACACTGCGGTCGCGACGTCAGAGACTTCGGCGCGGGTTGGCACGGCGGCGGTAATCATCGATTCCAACATTTGGGTTGCGACCACCACCGGCTTGCCAGCTTTGCGGGCAGCACGGGTGATCTGCTTTTGAATACCGGGAACGGCTTCCAGCGGCATTTCCACACCTAAGTCGCCACGGGCGACCATTAGAGCGTCTGAAATTTCGATAATCTCGGCCAGACGGTCAATTGCCTGCGGCTTTTCGAGTTTTGACATGATGGCGGCGCGGCCATTGGCGATTTTACGGGCTTCGGCGACATCTTCGGGGCGCTGCACAAAGGATAGCGCGATCCAGTCGATGTTTTCTGCCAAGCAGGCATCGAGATCAGCGCGGTCCTTATCCGTTAGAGCGCCGACTGGGAGAGTTGTATCCGGGAGGCTGACGCCCTTTTTATCGGAAATCGACGTGCCGAAGATAACTTTGCAGCGGATCGACTTGCCATCGCAGAGTTCCGCCAAAAGGCTCAACTTGCCATCATCAATGAGGAGGCGATGACCGGGTTGTACGGATTGCAAAATTTCAGGATGCGGCAAGTGAACGCGCGTCGTGTTACCGGGCGCGGGATTATCGTCCAGCGTGAAGGCTTGCCCTGAGACGAGCTCGACCTTGACGTTTTCAAACTTGCCGACACGAAGCTTCGGACCTTGCAAGTCGCAGAGAATGCCGATGGGGCGCTTTACTTGCTCTTCGACGATACGAATGCGTTTGACTAATTCGCGCATCAAATCGTGCGATGAATGGCTCATATTAATACGGAACACGTCGGCGCCGGCGTCAAACAGCTTGCGCAGCATCTCCACCTCGGAAGAGGCCGGTCCGATAGTGGCGAGGATTTTGACTTTTCGATTGCGTCTCATGGAGTGGGGGTTCCCGGCGCGGTGACTGCGCCTGTTTGCGGACCGTCAGTCAGCTGGACCATCCAGCTTGATTGTTGGCCCGTGTCATATTCTTGAAATCCGGCGCGTTGATAGCCTCGCGCGAAACAGTCATTGATACCGGTGATTTTGAACTCTTTTTCGGCGATACACATCTTCACCGGACCCTCCCAAAGGGCGCCCCGTTCAGCATCCTCGGCGAAAAGATAGTAATAGCGAGAGGAAAGCGGTCCTTCGATCAGCGTTTTGCAGGTCGATCCCCCGACAATCCACCAGCCTTCAGTGACCCAGCCCGACTTGACGCGATAGCCGATTCCGACGCCAACGAGCGATTGCGTGGCGTTACAGACGCGGAAATCGGCCCGGGCAGGCGTGGATAGAAATGTGGATAGGACAATCACTGCTGCGGGCACCGCCGCAGGCATCGCTGCGGGAACGGTGAGAAGCATGCGAAGAAATGATCGCGTGTTTCGCAAGTTCATCAATGCGCCCTGTGCCAGAGTTTCCGTATCGGAATTTACAAATTCCGTCCCTTTTCAAGAAGTTCGCCCCCGATGTCAACGCATCATCTAACCGATTTGAAAGGGAGGGAACCACGGTTAACAGCCATTTTTAAATCGCTTATAGAGTGCGCACCTGTAAGCCCTTGTTTTCCGTAAAAAACCTGTCCAATCATATTGTTATGCAGACCGAACCGTTTCTACCAGTCGAGACCATTGATGGCGATTTGTCCGGTGGAATCTTGCTGATTGCCGATCACGCCATGCGGCTCTTGCCGGAGGAATATGGGACGTTGGGCCTTCATGTCTCAGAGTTTGACCGGCATATCGCCTATGACATCGGCGTCGAAGGCCTTACCCGCGCCTTGGCCTCCCGGCTTTCCTGTCCCGTTGTGATGGCACGGTTCTCGCGACTTCTGATCGATCCTAATCGCGGTGCGGATGATCCGACTCTGGTGCGACAGCTCTATGATGGCTCGATCATTCCCGGAAACTATCCGCTTTTGGAAGGTGAACTCATCACCCGTTTGACCCGGTTCTACCACCCTTTTCGTCACGCAGTACGCGGTGAAATTGAATCCATGCGTAAAGCCACGGGCGCTCCGCCCCTCGTCATCTCAGTTCACTCCTTTACGCCGAGTATGGGTGGCAAAGTGCGGCCGTGGCATGTCGGGATTTTGTGGGACAATGACCCGCGCGCCGCTGAGCCTTTGATTGAGATGCTGGGTTGCGAAGCTGGTTTGGCCGTCGGCGACAATGAGCCCTATGACGGCGCTCTTCATGGCGATACTTTGCACGAGATTTGCACTGACCAAGGCATTGCCAATTTATTGATCGAAGTGCGGCAAGATCTAATTTCGGACGAAGCCGGCATTAAAGAATGGTCAGCGC
>JANOYJ010000445.1:0-4218 GCA_031428815.1 Phyllobacterium sp. | reverse complement strand
TTCGATGTCCCAGCGCACATCAATCCACCGCTCCGGCTCGTCGTCGTAAGCTACAAGCGCGGGCGATTGGATCGGATAGATGGTAATGCCGGTGCCGGGTTGAAGGATGCCGACAATGCGGTCACCCGGCACCGCGCCTTCGTCGGCGAATTTCACCGGCAAATCGCCGCCAGTACCGCGAATAGGCACAGCACCGTTCTTTTCCTTTATATTCTTGCGGGATTCGCCGCGTCCCGGCAGTTTGAACAACATGCCTGCGGCATTGCGAAGGTTAAACCAACCTTCTTCCTTTGGCGCGATTGCGGCGGGGGAGGTGACACGGTCTTCCTTATAATCCGGAAAAAGCGCGCGCATCACATCAATCGAGGATAAATCCCCCTGCCCGACAGAGGCGAGAACATCTTCGACTTCTTTGCGGGCAAGCCTGTGCAGGACAGGTTTCAGCATGTCTTTGGACCAAGTCTTCCCGGATCGCTCAAAGGCACGCTCGAGAATCCGTGCACCAAGGCCAGAGAATTGTTTGCGCAAAGCGGCGCGGGTGGCGCGGCGGATGGCCGAACGGGCCTTGCCAGTCACGACGATGGCCTCCCAAGCGGCAGGCGGCACTTGCGCTTTGGAGCGCACAATATCGACTTCATCGCCGTTCTTAAGTTCCGTCATCAGGGGCATGATGCGGCCGTTTATCTTGGTGCCTACACAGGAATCGCCGATGTCGGTATGCACGGCATAGGCAAAATCAATTGGTGTTGCGCCACGCGGCAGGGCGATTAGACGGCCTTTGGGGGTGAAGCAGAAGACCTGGTCTTGGAACAGTTCGAGCTTGGTGTGTTCGAGGAACTCTTCCGGATTATCACCATCGGCCAATTGCTCAATCGTTTGGCGCAGCCACGCGTAGGCGCGGCTGTCTTTCGACATTTTAACCGCTTCAGAGTTCTTCTTATTTGCAGAATCCTTGTAAATGGCGTGGGCGGCAACACCGTATTCAGCCAGCATATCCATGTCGCGGGTGCGTATTTGTAGCTCGACGCGCTGGCGGGACGGCCCGACAACGGTTGTGTGGAGCGAGCGGTAATCGTTTTGCTTGGGCGTTGAAATATAGTCTTTGAACCGACCGGGTACGGTTTGCCACGTTGTATGAATGAGGCCGAGTGCGCGATAGCAATCTTCGACGCTGTCGACATAGACGCGAAAGCCGAAGATGTCGGAGAGCTGCTCGAAGGACAGGCCCTTGGATTCCATCTTGCGGAACACCGACCACGCCTTTTTCTGACGGCTTTTGACATCAGCCGGAATATGATTCTTTTCAAAGAGTTGCGACAGATCTTTCTCAATGCGGGCGAGCAGGCCGCGGTTGCGCTCCAAAAGCTCGGCAAGCCGCGTCGTGACCGTCTTATACGCGTCCGGATTCATGGCGCGGAAAGAGAGTTCCTCCAATTCTTCACGCATGTCCTGCATGCCCATGCGCCCGGCCAGCGGGGCATAGATGTCCATGGTCTCTTCGGCAATGCGCTGGCGCTTATCGGGCGGCACATGATCGAGCGTGCGCATATTGTGCAGGCGGTCGGCAAGCTTGACCAAGAGGACGCGGGCATCGTCGGCAATAGCAAGCAGAAGCTTGCGCAGATTCTCCGCCTGCTCCGCCTTTTTCGATACGAGATCGAGTTTTTTCAGTTTGGTCAGGCCCTCCACAAGCGAGCCAATGTCCTCGCCGAAGAGTTCGTCAATTTCCTGCCGTGTCGCGGTTGTGTCTTCGATTGTATCATGAAGCAGCGCGACGGCGATGGTCGACTCATCAAGTTTCATATCGGTGAGGATGGCGGCGACTTCGAGAGGGTGGGAAAAGTAAGGCGCGCCGGATGCGCGCTTTTGGTGGCCGTGCTTCTGCATGGCATAGACGTAGGCCTTGTTGAGCAGCGCCTCGTTGACGTCAGGCTTGTAGCGCTGCACGCGCTCGACAAGCTCATACTGACGCATCATGGCAGGGCTCCAATCCTTAGCTAAAAAGCAAACATGCGCCGCAAAGCCAATTGCGACGCATATCCATGCTAGTCTCTAACCTGCGGTAAAAGAAAGACTAATCAGCAAACTGATTAAAAATCATCGTTCTTCTCGGGCGCCACAAGGCCCTCAATACCGGCAAGCAATTCATCTTCCGACATCTGATCGAAGGTGATCGTGTCATCATCGCTCTCGTCGGAGGCCATAATAACTGAATCTGTATCATCACCGGCGGCAATGGCGGATGGTGCGTTTTCCGGCTCGTCCACTTCAACATGCTTCTGCAGCGAATGGATGAGGTCTTCCTTCAAATCGCCTGGCGACAAAGTTTCATCGGCGATTTCGCGTAGCGCAACAACGGGATTTTTATCGTTGTCACGATCAATGGTGATCGGTGCACCTTGCGAAATCAGACGGGCGCGGTGGCTGGCGAGCAGCACCAATTCAAAACGGTTATCGACCTTGTCGATGCAATCTTCAACGGTAACGCGGGCCATAATGCCCCTTTCTTCATCATCTGGTGGATGGGATTGGCCGTGCGCTTAGCGCGAATGCGCGTGAAACACAAGAAAAACAACAGCTCTTGAAAATCGCTTTGGAAAACGAAACTAATCAAAAACCACCACCAAGGAATGCCCTTGGAATCTGTCGCGTTTGCGTTAAGTATTATGGCACAACAGTATTTTCAGCGACAAATGTTTGAGCTTGTTCCGGCTGTTCCCGGGCTGAGCTAATTTGATATTTTAGGGGTTTTTAAAATGTTTGATGCACGGGAAAAAATTGCCCTCTTTATTGATGGTGCCAATCTTTATGCCACGTCAAAGTCACTTGGATTTGACATGGACTACCGGAAATTGCTCAAATACTTCCAAAAGCGCGGCTATTTGCTGCGCGCCTATTATTACACGGCTCTGATTGAAGATCAGGAATTCTCCTCAATTCGCCCGCTGATCGATTGGCTTGATTACAATGGCTATAAGGTTGTGACCAAGCCTGCCAAGGAATTTACTGACGCCATGGGTCGGCGGAAAATCAAAGGCAATATGGATATCGAGTTGGCCATTGATGCGATGGAATTGGTCGATGTCGTTGACCATTTCGTGCTTTTCTCAGGTGACGGCGATTTCCGGGTTTTGGTCGAGGCCTTGCAGCGGCGCGGCAAGAAGGTATCGGTAATTTCGACCGTTCAAAGCCAGCCGCCGATGATTTCGGATGACCTTCGCCGTCAAGCCGATCATTTTATTGATTTGGTGTCGCTGCGGGACGAAATGGGGCGTGAAATGTCCGAGCGCCCAGCTGCACGGCGGCAGGCGGATGAGTTCGGGGAAGAAATTTAGCCTTTATCCCTGAGTAACCGGCCCTTTTCGCGGTTCCAATCGCGCTCTTTTTCGCTCTCGCGTTTGTCGTGGAGCTTCTTGCCGCGGGCGATACCGAGTTCGAGTTTGGCCATGCCTTTATCGTTGTAATGGATGTTGAGCGGCACGATGGTCATGCCTTCGCGCTCGGTTGATTGATAAAGACGGGCCAACTGCTTGCGGTGAACGAGGATTTTGCGGCGTCGGCGCGGCTCGTGATTATCTCGGTTGGCTTGCAGATATTCCGGGATATAGCAGTTTATCAGCCAAATCTCACCGCCTTCGACCGAGGCGTAGCTATCAGCAATATTGGCTTTGCCGCCGCGCAAGGACTTAATCTCGGTGCCGGACAGGATAATGCCGGCCTCAAGCGTGTCCATAATCTCGTAGTTAAACCGCGCCTTGCGGTTTTCGGCCGCAATCGGGCGTGGGGCTTTGACAAGCTTGGCCATGATTTAGGGTCTGGACCTATTAATTTTGGTGAAATGGTCGGAGTGATTTTTGGCGAGTGCTAGGAGCAGAGGCGCAGGAAATGTGAACATTTTCAAGCCTTTGCGACGCAGCAATCGCCGAAAAGCGCCCGATTTAGAACCGACAGGCAACTGGCTGCAATCTGCCGCGTCAAACCGCTCGAACGGGCATAAGCCCGTCCTTTGCGATTTTCCTTGCATATTTTTGCCATTTACCTGCCATTTCACCATAATTAATAGGTCCAGACCTTAATTGATAAGACCCACTTGGCGCAGCACGTCGTCGACTTTCGCTTCTGTGGCCGCTTCAATTGTCACCAGCGGCGAGCGCAGGACATTCTCCATGCGACCCAGCTTCGAAAGCGCATATTTGACGCCGGTCGGGTTCGGCTCAA
>JANOYJ010000444.1:0-2462 GCA_031428815.1 Phyllobacterium sp. | reverse complement strand
GCGGTGAGGAAGGCACGATCCTTGTCGAGGCTCTGGAGCGCTTCGCGGAGCGATCCACAGACGGTCGGGATCTTCTTCAGTTCCTTTGGCGGTAGATCATAGAGATCCTTGTCCATTGGTTGACCTGGATGGATCTTATTTTTGATTCCATCAAGACCAGCCATCAACAGCGCCGAGAAGCAGAGATAGGGGTTCGCGCCAGGATCCGGGAAACGAACTTCCACACGCTTCGATTTGGCACCCTGACCGAATGGAATACGACAGGAAGCCGAGCGGTTGCGAGCAGAATATGCAAGCAAAACAGGGGCTTCGTAGCCGGGGACCAAACGCTTATAGGAGTTTGTCAACGGATTGGTGAAGGCATTGACGGCCTTGGCGTGCTTGATAACGCCACCGATAAAGAACAGACACGCCTCAGAAAGACCGGCGTACTGATCGCCAGCGAAAGTCGGCTTGCCTTCTTTCCAGATTGAGAAATGGCAATGCATGCCGGAGCCGTTATCGCCGAAAATCGGCTTCGGCATAAAGGTTGCGGTCTTGCCATAAGCATTGGCGACCTGATGCACGACATATTTGTAAATCTGCATCTTGTCGGCATTTCGCACCAGTGAATCGAACTTCACACCAAGCTCATGCTGAGCCGAGGCGACTTCATGGTGATGCTTTTCAACAACGACACCCATTTCGGAGAGAACCGAGAGCATCTCCGAACGCATGTCCTGCGCGGAATCGACGGGGGGAACCGGAAAGTAACCGCCCTTGACACGAGGACGATGACCAAGGTTTCCGGTCTCATAATCGGTGTCGTCATTAGAGGGCAATTCAGTTGAATCGAGCTTGAAGCCAGTATTGTAAGGATCAACCTTGTACTTCACATCATCAAAAATAAAGAACTCAGCTTCCGGCCCGACATAAACTGTGTCGCCAACGCCCAAAGTCTTCATATAGGCTTCGGCTGCTTTGGCGATACCGCGTGGATCGCGGTTATACTTCTCGCCGGTGACCGGATCGAGCACGTCGCAGAAGATAACCATGGTTGATTGCGCGAAAAACGGATCCATATGGACGGAGTCCGTGTCGAGTTGCAACAGCATGTCGGATTCGTTGATCGCCTTCCAACCGGTGATGGACGAGCCGTCAAACATGACGCCGTCTTCGAACATTTCTTCGTCGACCAGACCCACATCCATCGTCACATGATGCAATTTACCCTTGGGATCAGTAAAGCGCAGATCAAGGAACTTGACGTCCTTTTCCTTGATGGTTTTAAGAATTGCGGCAGCTGTCGTCATGAGATTTTCCCTGTATTTGACGGTGTAACTTATTGAAACGTATTAATTATACGGCGTCTATACCAGTCTCACCGGTACGGATACGGATTACTTCCTCTATGTTGGAAACAAAGATCTTGCCATCGCCAATGCGGCCGGTTTGAGCGGCTTTACGGATGGCCTCAATGGCGGCGTCCACCGCATCATCGCCCAGCACGACTTCGATTTTCACCTTGGGAAGAAAATCGACAACATATTCCGCGCCGCGATAGAGCTCAGTATGGCCTTTTTGGCGACCAAAGCCCTTGGCCTCGGTCACCGTAATACCCTGAAGACCGACCTCCTGAAGCGCCTCTTTCACTTCGTCTAATTTGAAGGGTTTGATGATCGCTTCAATTTTTTTCATGAAAATAGGCCTCCGATTGATTGGAAATGGATGTTTTCACCCGTTTCGCGATTCCGAATGCAGGTTTTGTGCCAGATAATGGAAATTTAGGTAAATGTGCGAATATATGATTATTCAATCAGCAAGCACCAGGTGCGATGCCTTTGTCAAGGAACGCTGGCCGGAAAGTCGGCAATTAGTACTAGCGAAAACGATTAAAATATGTGCGCAATGGTGAAAATTTAAGCAACCCGATTTATCCTCAGACTGCCGACTTTGAATCCACAAATCTATCCCCAGAAAATGGCTTCGCTCTCACCCTTTGGCTGTAGAGACGCCGCCTCGCAGGAAAAGCGTGCTTTCGTTTGCTTACTGCAATTCGCATCCTTGGCAAAAAGTGTTGTTCGCTTATTCTGCCAAACTGGAGACAGCGACATGAACGAGATTTTGACGCCCGATGAAATGGCCAAGGCTGACGCTTTGGCAATCGATGATGGTGCTTCTGGTGCATGGTTGATGGAGAATGCCGGTCAGGCCGTGAAATCTGTCGTCTTGGCGCATTATCCTGAAATGCAACGCGCCATCATTCTCTGTGGTCCCGGCAATAATGGTGGTGATGGCTATGTCGTCGCGCGGTTGCTTGCCGAGCTTGGTACTGAAACCCATGTCTATAGCGCGAAACCTCCAAAGCCGCAGACCGACGCGAGCGCGGCGGCGGCGCTGTGGTCCGGCTCTGTCTTGGACCTGTCGGCATTGGAAATTCGAACTGGCGATATCGTGATTGATGCGCTTTATGGCGCGGGGTT
>JANOYJ010000443.1:0-4295 GCA_031428815.1 Phyllobacterium sp. | reverse complement strand
ATCGGGCTTGACCCGATTATCCATTCCGTGACGACGGGTTGGCGCTCCACGGCGCAGAACAAATTCCACCCACCACGGAATGGGTGCTCGGGTCAAGCCCGAGCATTCAACACCTACCGCTGCGTGGACTGCAAGGGGAAGGTGGTGTATTTGTTGATCCGGGTGCCGTGTGAGCGTGGAGACGGTGGCGTTGACGGAAGCGATGCGGGAGGCGAAGCGGTAGGGTGGCGGCGGCGTGAAGCCAATTTAGAAGCCACCCCTTCCGCCCGTCATTATCGGGCTTGACCCGATAATCCATTCCGTGACGACGGGTTGGCGCTCCACGGTGCAGAACAGATTCCACCCACAACGGAATGGGTGCTCGGGTTAACCCCGAGCATGACGGCGGCGTGGGGCGACTTTTGGAGCTAGACTTGGACGCCCAGGAGTATCCGATGGCAAGCTCGCCCTTGGCCATTATCGAAAGCTCCCCTTCCCGCCCGTCATTATCGAAGCCCCTCGCGCTGCCGTCATCCTCGGGCTTGACCCGAGGACCTATGCCGTGACGCCGGAGCGGCGCTCCACGGCGCAGAACAAATTCCACCCACAACGGAATGGGTGCTCGGGTCAAGCCCGAGCATGACGGTGGTGGGGGGGAAATGTTGGAGCTAGTCTGGAAAGGTCGGGCGCATTTGACGGCGGCATTGGGGATTGGCGCTTATTGATGACGAGCGTCTACCAGCCCCAGCCTCGGAACAGCTCATTCCATTCCGGGTTTGTTGCCTCGATCAGATCAATCTTCCACTGCCGCCGCCATCGCTTCAGGGACGTTTCGCGCTGGATAGCGTCGCGGATGTCATCATGCTCTTCATACCAGACAAGTCGAACGACGCCGTATTTAGCAGTGAAACTCTTTGTGGCCCGTTCCTTGTGTTGGGGAATACGATAGCCGAGGTCGGCTGTGACCCCGATATAAATCGTGCCTCCCTTTTTACTTGCCAGCATGTAAACACAGCCCGTCATGATTGCAGCGTAGCAACCTGTTGCGAGGCAAACAAGCAGGCACCTCTCCCGCCCGTCATTATCGGGCCCACCACACGGTGCCGTCACCCTCGGGCTTGACCCGAGGACCTATGCCGTGACGCCGGAGCGGTGCGCCACGGTGCAGAACAAATTGCACCCGCACTGGAATGGGTGCTCGGGTTAAGCCCGAGCATGACGGCGGTGGTGGGGGACTATTGGAGCTAGTCTGGAAAGGTCGGGCGCATTTGACGGTGGCGTTTGGGGGGGGCTTGTCCGAAAATCTCGGCGGTTTGGAGCCTCGACGCCCCAGCAGAAACTCCACACATCACGAACAAAATTCGCTTTATGCATAATTTACAAAATTGACACCGCAAAACGTCTAGTCGGATTCGCGAATTGTATAGTTTGTAGGTGACAGACCACCCGTTTTCCCGTCAATCCAGCACTGGAGACGCTGAACGACGGGACTAAACTGGGTACTCAACGGGGATAGAATTGTGAATAGATATTCACTCCGCCGCTTCGGAAAACCGTTGCACCGGCTGGTTGGTGACGATGACCGGGATGAGCAGATCGCCCCAATTGCCGTCGCCGCCATGGTGGCGCAGCGAGCGGACGAGCTCGACCGACACGCCGGCCTCGACGGCTTTCATGACGGATTGATTGAGCCGGTGCAGGTCGTTGGCGACCATGCGGATGGTGGCTTGCTGCTCGGCGCTCATGGCGGAGGATTGCTCTTCGGCGCGTTGTTTGACGGGGGGCTTGGTGGACATGGTGAGGGCTCCTTGCTTGGTAAATAGTGAATAGTGAGTAGTGAGTAGTGAATAGTGAATGGAGGTGGGCTGAGTGCGTAATCGGCTATTTTTGACTACTCACTATTCACTATTCACTACTCACTCCCTTCATTCCGCCGCCGGACGAAACTGCTCGTGTTCGGTGGATTCATGCATGGCGGTGGTCGATGATTTGCCACCGGTAATGGCCATGGAGACGGCGTCGAAATAGCCGGTGCCGACTTCGCGTTGATGTTTGGTGGCGGTGTAGCCGTTGGCTTCGGAGGCAAATTCGGCTTCTTGCAATTCGGAATAGGCCGACATCTGGCGGTCTTTATAGCCGCGGGCGAGTTCGAACATGCCGTGGTTCAACTGGTGGAAACCGGCGAGCGTGATGAACTGGAACTTATAGCCCATGGCGCCCAATTCGCGCTGGAACTTGGCAATGGTCGCGTCGTCGAGATGCTTTTTCCAATTGAAAGACGGCGAGCAATTATAGGCTAAGAGCTTGTTTGGATGAACTTTTTTGACACCTTCGGCGAATTGTCTGGCCTGCGCCAAATCCGGCTTGCCGGTTTCGCACCAGATCATGTCGGCATGGGGCGCATAAGCGATGGCGCGGGCGATGCAGGGTTCGAGGCCGTTTTTAACCTGATAAAAACCTTCGACCGTGCGGCCTTGCGCATAGTCAACAAACGGCTTGTCGCGCTCGTCGATATCAGACGTCAAGAGCTTGGCCGCTTCGGCATCGGTGCGGGCGACGACCAGCGTCGGCGTGCCCATGACATCGGCGGCGAGACGCGCGGCGTTGAGGTTGCGGATATGCGCGGCGGTCGGAATGAGAACCTTGCCGCCGAGATGGCCGCACTTCTTTTCAGACGCCAGCTGGTCTTCATAATGCACGCCCGCGGCACCCGCTTCGATGAAGGCTTTCATGATTTCAAACGCATTCAGAGGCCCGCCAAAACCGGCTTCGGCATCGGCGATAATGGGTGCAAACCAGGTGTCGACAGACAGGCCCTTGCCTTCCGCGGTTTCAATCTGGTCGGCGCGTTGCAGCGTCTTGTTGATGCGCTTGCACAGTTCCGGCGCGGCGTTGGCAGGGTAGAGCGACTGGTCCGGATACATGGCTGACGCCGTGTTTGCGTCCGCCGCGACCTGCCAGCCGGAGAGGTAAATCGCCTTCAAACCGGCGCGGACCATTTGCATGGCCTGATTGCCGGAGAGTGCGCCGAGCGCGTTGACGAAGTCCTCTTCATGAATAAGTTTCCAAAGCCGGTTCGCCCCCATCTCGGCCAGCGTCTGCCTCACCTGAACCGACCCCCGCAACTTCTTGACATCCCCCGGCGTATAAGGCCGTTCGATCCCGTCAAAGCGCCCTTCAGCGGCGGATGGAACGAGATTGTAAAAATCAGTCATAGTGATCTCCATGCAATGTGTTGAGGCTCAAAGGTGTCAAGCCAGTTCGTGACATTTATTACATTGCAATGCGAAGAAACGACGACATTAATCGACTTTTGCCGAAATATATATGGTCACGCTGTCTTGTCATTGACAAAGAGACGTTGTAAATCTGTCATAATTGTAAAAGAAATTGAGAAGCAAAACTGTAAAGTTCTGTAAAGAAACACCATGGCCGAGCAAAAAATCTTCGCCGGACCCCGTATCCGCCGCATCCGTAAGGAAAAGGAACTGACGCAAACGGCGATGGCTGAGGCGATTGGCATCTCGCCGAGTTATCTCAATTTGATCGAGCGCAATCAGCGGCCCTTGACGGTACAGCTGATTTTGAAATTGGCGACCACGTTTAAGATCGACCTTGAGGAATTGCAGGGCGAATCGGGCGGCAGCGTTGCGGATTTGCGTGAAGTTTTCTCCGATCCGCTGCTCGCCGCTGAACTTCCGGGGCCGGAGGAATTGCTCGAAGTCGCCGAGGCTGCGCCGAATGCCGCGAGCGCCATGGTCAAGCTCTACCGCGCTTATCGCGAGAGCCAGGCACGGCTTTCGGACCTGTCGGAATTGCTCTCGAAAGACGGCCGTCCGGCGGCGTTGACCGGTGCGCGGTTGCCGCTCGAAGAAGTGCAGGAAGTGCTCGCCACGCGGCCCAATCATTTTGAGAATATCGAAGGCGAGGCCGAAGCGTTTCTCGATCTTATCAAGCCGGGTGAGGATTTGGCCGGGGCTTTGAAAGGCTGGCTGCGCTCGCAGCATGGCATTACGGTGCGCGTGCTTCCAGCTGCGACCATGCCGAATTGGCGTCGCCGCTATGACCGTCATTCGCAACGTCTGTTTATCTCAGAACGTCTGTCGCCTTTTGACCAACTACGCGAGATGGCTATTGAAGCGGCGTTGATGCGGATGCAGGTGGCGATTGCGGGTGAAATTCAAGGCCTAAAGCTTTCCTCCGACGAAGCGCGGCGCATTGCGCGGTTTGAGTTCGGACGTTACGCGGCGCATGCGCTGATGATGCCGTATCCGGCATTCCTGAGCGCGGCGCAGCGGGCGCGGTATGATATCGAC
>JANOYJ010000442.1:0-2171 GCA_031428815.1 Phyllobacterium sp. | reverse complement strand
CTTGGCGAATGTCAGCTTCACCACGGTTTTATAGGTCTCGCCTGTGCAGATAATTCCTGCGTGCTCCCACACCGGAACGCCGCGCCACTTCCATGTCTCGATGACGTCAGGGACGGCCTGTTTGATGAGATCGCGGACCTTGATGAGCGTTTTACCCCGCCAGTCGTTAAGTTCCGCGATCTTTGCGTCGATGAGTTTGGACGGGGAGGTTCCGCCTGCTTCATCCGGTGCACTTTTCTTGGCGTTCTCCGAAACCCTCGTTGTTTTCTTCATAATTTTCTCACCTCCTACAATTTTTCACCGGGTAGAGCGCTCGCCTGCCTCACCCAATCGGCGAACTGAGCTTCGTCGAATCGTCCGTCCTCAAGGATGTTGAAATATTGCGTGTCCTTGCTTTTGGACTCGCCAGAAGGGTGGGGGGCGAGCGACATGCCGCGAAAGACAGCTACGTTGACACGTTTAGTGTAACAACGGAGCGCGAGAAACCATCCTTGGCCCGCGATGCCATAAAGCGGGGAGTTATATTTGACCATCTTGGTCACTTCGGGGACTGTCCTCACAATGATCGCGTCGAGGCGTTCACCGACATCACGCTTCCAACCTGGCATGGCTGCGATATAGGCCTGCACAGGGGCGTCGCCATAACCCATTGCGACCTGAGGGTTTCCGCCCGAGAGAAGGGCAACTGTCTTTTCTGATCCTCCCGTGATGGATGGTTTGTGGTCTGACAAATATCAATTCCTCCCGGGCCTAAGCCCGACACTCACAAGATTCCTACGTCAAGCAGTCTTGAAAACAAGCGCTAACTTGCATCAATCGTTCAATTCTAGTGTTGACAGCTTTGACAAATTCTTTTAATAACTAATCAGTTATATAACTGATAGGTATCTCAAAATGCAGTCCAGCCAGCTCGATGCCACTTTTGCAGCCCTTGCCGATCCGACGCGGCGGGCGATCCTCGCCCGGCTTGCACTGGGCGACGTGTCGGTCATGGATTTGGCCGAACCGTTTGCCATGAGCCAGCCAGCCATTTCAAAACACCTCAAGGTGCTCGAAGCGGCAGGGCTCATCACACGCGGTCGTGACGCCCAGCGGCGGCCATGCCGGATTGAGGCACAGGCTTTGGCCGGTGCCAATGAATGGCTGGAGCGTTACCGCCAGATTTGGGAAGGTAATTTCAGACGGCTGGATGCGCTCTTGGAAGAGATGCAGGCAGAGAAATCCAGCGACCA
Organism: Phyllobacterium sp.; assembly: GCA_031428815.1. Classification (GTDB taxonomy): domain Bacteria; phylum Pseudomonadota; class Alphaproteobacteria; order Rhizobiales; family Rhizobiaceae; genus JANOYJ01. The sequence goes on along the minus strand of JANOYJ010000442.1, from coordinate 939 downwards.
TCAATAGATCAGACAACAGGATAATCAGGAGGAAGACATGCCTAGGATCACCCCGTTTCTTATGTTCAACAATCAGGCTGAGGAGGCGCTTAATCTTTACACCTCGATTTTCAAGAATTCCAAAACCGGCAAGATCAGCCGTTATGGCAAGGGTGCGCCATTGCCGGAAGGCACATTGATGTCGGTCTCGTTTGAGTTGGATGGCCTCGCATTTCACGCGTTCAACGCCGGACCCTATTTCCAGTTCTCCGAAGGCATATCACTTTATGTCGATTGCCAAGATCAAGCGGAAGTCGATTATTATTGGAATGCCTTCACCAAAGAAGGCAAGGAATCGCAATGCGGTTGGCTGAAGGACAAGTTCGGCATTTCCTGGCAAATCATCCCTGCCGCACTGCCGCGACTTCTCTCTGATCCGGATCCCGCGCGGGCAGGGCGGGCGATGCAGGCTATGCTTGGCATGCAGAAAATCAATGTTGCCGCGCTCGAAGCGGCAGCGAACGGCTAAAGGGCAAATCATGCAGCGCGTCGGGCAATTGGACATTCAGGAAACGGGCGAGCGGGAGCTTTTGTTCACGCGCCATTTCAACGCAGAACCGGCGAAGGTTTTTCGTGCTTCAACCGAACCTTCCCTTGTCAAACGCTGGCTGCTCGGACCGCCGGGCTGGACCATGCCGGAATGCGATGTCGATCTGCGCGTGGGTGGCTACTACCGCTATGTTTGGGCACATGAAGACGGTCGCAGGATGGGTATGGGCGGTACGTTCCGCGAGATTATCGCTGACCAAAAGATCGTCCATACTGAGCTGTTCGATGAGGATTGGACAGGCGGCGAGACGCTTTGCACCATGATTTTGAGGCCTCAGGCGGGTGGTACGCTTTATACGCTGACAGTGCTGTACAGCTCGCATGAAGCCCGGACCAAGGCGCTGGCCGTTG
>JANOYJ010000441.1:0-1695 GCA_031428815.1 Phyllobacterium sp. | reverse complement strand
CTATGGCGCACGGCCTTTGAAGCGGACCATGCAGAAAGAGCTGCAAGATCCGTTAGCAGATAAGATCCTCGGCGGCGAGATTCGCGATGGATCGGTCATCAAAGTGTCGGCAGGTTCGGACCGGTTGATTTTCCGCGCCGTGGCGGATTTAAGCAAGGCGGCTTAAATATTGGGGGAGGCGCAATGACTTTGGACGAGTACAATTCGTTCTGCGCCTCCCTTGCCCATACCAGCCACGTTGTTCAGTGGGGTGGTGCCCATGTTTGGAAAGTCGGCGGGTCGCTTGGAAAAGTATTTGCCATTGCCAGATGGGTCGAGGGCGATGTTCTGGCGGTGACATTCAAATGTTCACCGATGAGTTTTGATCTTTTGAAAGATGAAGCAGGCATCCGCCCTGCGCCCTATCTGGCTTCGCGTGGCATGTCATGGCTGCAATGTACGGGCGACGAGAGCATGGATGACAGGGCGCTCAGGGATTATTTGCGTGAAAGCTATCGGCTTGCGGGGATGAATCTGCCGAAGCGGGCGCGAGAGGAGCTGGGTCTGTCCTAAGAGGGCCGCCGATTTCACCCGGGCAGTCTTTCCATCCCGATAACGACGAGTTATCCTGCAGCTTAGCGGACTGAATAGGAGATATTCCATGCGCGTGATCGTGTTTGTGAAGGCAACAACTGAGAGTGAGACGGGGGCGATGCCGCCGCCGGAGTTGTTTGAAGCCATGACCCAATACAACGAGGCGCTGGTCGCCGCCGGGATCATGCAGGGCGGGGAGGGGCTGCATCCTTCCTCCAATGGCAAGCGGATTGCCTTTGACGGGCCGAACCGCACAGTGATTGATGGGCCCTTTGACGTTGTTAGCGAACTGGTCGCCGGCTTTTGGCTGTGGAAGGTTAAAGATATGGAAGAGGCCATCGCTTGGGCGAAGCGCTGTCCCAACCCGATGTCCGGCCCGAGCGAATTGGAAATCCGGCGGATTTACGAGGCGGAGGATTACGGAGAGGTGCTGACGCCGGAGATCGCGGCGCGGGAGGAGCGGATGCGGGAGCAGGTGGAGCGGAGTTGAGGAATACAAACCGAATCAGATTCTGGACTACCATCCCACGATCAGTTCGTGGCGCTGGCCACCTTCTGTGGCTCGTCCTCATCGCGCAGCAGGGCATCAATACGGTCGCGTTCGCGTTTGAAGGCGACAAGATCGTCGCCTTTTAGCGTTTTACCAACCGGCAACCGGACACGCATGGCGTCAACTTTATTACTGTTGACGATCATTTCGTAGTGAAGATGGGGTCCGGTAGAGAGACCTGTTGAGCCTACAAACCCGATCACCTGCCCTTGGCGAACTCTGGCACCCGGTACCACGCCTTTTGCGAAAGCGTTTTGGTGTGAGTAGGATGTTTCGTAGCCGTTTGCATGGCGAATCACAGTCTGGTTGCCATAGCCGTTGCTCCAGCCGGCTTTTTCCACTGTGCCGCTCCCGGAAGCGATGATGGGGGTCCCGCGCGGTGCTGACCAATCAACGCCCGCGTGAAGTTTCATATAACCAAGGATTGGATGTCGGCGCATACCAAATCCAGAGCGGAACGCGCCGTTCGGCACGGGATTACGCAAAAGAAATTGCTTGGCGCTTTTTCCGGACTCATCAAAGTAATCAATGGCACCATTATCGAAACTATAACGATAAAATTTCCGTTCGTT
>JANOYJ010000440.1:0-1500 GCA_031428815.1 Phyllobacterium sp. | reverse complement strand
GAGGCGATTATTCGGGGTGACTGGTTCGGACAGGGGCCGGGCGAAGGCACGGTAAAGCGCATCCTTCCGGACAGCCATACAGACTTTATCTTTTCCGTCGCAGCGGAAGAATTTGGCATCATTACCTGCATGGTGATTTCGCTTATATTTGCGTTCATCGTCATGCGCGGCTTGCGGTTTGCGTTGCGCGAACGGGATGATTTCACGCGGCTGGCGGTGGCGGGGCTTGTCTGTCAATTCGGCTTTCAATCGATCATCAACATCGCTGTGAACCTGCAACTTATGCCCGCCAAAGGCATGACTTTGCCGTTCATTTCTTATGGTGGTTCTTCGCTTGTTGCGACTGCCATTGGCACAGGATTTGTCTTGGCACTGACACGCAAGAAGGCGCAGAGCCGGATTGCCATGGAGCCGATACGGCGTAGTTCTGCCATGATGGCAGCGGCGGAGTAAGGCGTTTTGGCGTCGAAGATCGCGCTCCTATCGGCGGGTGGCACGGGTGGACATTTGTTTCCCGCAGAAGCGCTGGCGCATGAGTTAAACGCGCGGGGCTGGATCGTGCATTTGGCCACAGACAGTCGTGCCGAAAAGTTCGCCGCGAACTTTCCAGCCGCGAAAATTTATGTGATTCCATCGGCGACGATTTCAGGGAAAAACCCGATTGCGATGGCAAAGGCGATGCTGACGCTTTGGAGAGGTTATCGGGTTTCCAAAGCGATTATCCGGTCTCTGAAACCAAGCCTTGTGGCGGGTTTTGGTGGCTATACGACACTGCCCGCGCTTATCGCTGCAAACCGCATGGGTGTGCCAACATTGATCCATGAACAGAACGCGGTGATGGGCCGGGCCAACGCACTCTTGGCCAAACGCGTCACGGCGATTGCAGGCGGGTTTTTGCCGGAGGCAGGCGCGGCGTTTCCGGCCAAGACGGTTTTGACAGGAAACCCGGTTCGTCCGGCTGTATTGGAAGCTGCAAAGAAGAATTATGCAGCGCCTGATTCAAAGGGTCCGCTCAATCTCCTCATCTTCGGAGGGAGCCAGGGCGCACAGTATTTTTCGGAGGCTATTCCTGCGGCAATTGCTCTTCTGAGCGAGGGTTTGCGTAGGCGATTGGTCATCACGCAGCAAGCACGCAAGGAAGACGAAGCGGCGGTGAAAGCAGCCTATTCTAAGCTCGGTATTCAGGCGGATGTGTCGCCCTTCTTCGGCAATATGGCCGAACGCATCGCGGCGAGCCATCTCGTAATTTCCCGTGCCGGGGCCTCAACAGTTTCCGAAATCGCTGTCATCGGGCGCCCGTCTATCCTCGTTCCATACCCCTATGCGCTGGACCATGACCAAGCCGCCAATGCCGCTGCGCTTGAAGCCAATGGCGGCACAATCGTGCGGCAACAGAGAGACCTATCTCCCACGATACTCGCGGATCTATTCACAGAACTATCCACGCTGCCGGCCAAATCTATTGCCATGGCAAAAGCAGCGAAAGCGGCGGGCAGGCCG
>JANOYJ010000439.1:0-3583 GCA_031428815.1 Phyllobacterium sp. | reverse complement strand
CCATGCCTTTCCATGCGTGCTTCTGGAAAAACGACTGGCCGCCTATTCCCTCCGGACATCGCAACAGGGCGAGCGGCCGACTGGAGATGAAGGGCGATATAAACGGCCAGATACCCGTATAATAGTCTGCCAAACCTTCTTTGGTCACGCCCTCTTCAGGCCAATATAAGCGGTCTGGATGGGTGAGCTTCACGTCGCTCTCCTTTACCAAAGCTTGCTTTACCATTGGCGCACTTCCTTCACGTACGATGTCCTTGGCGGGTTTGTCGTCCCGTAATCCACGAAACGAAGCGTGACGCACATTTCCGTCCGCTGTCCATGCGGCGAATTCTACTTCCGCGACCACGACCGGCTGGCAAAAGCGAACACCGCGCGCCTCCAATGGCGTCAGTTTCTCGCCAAATGGACTTTCCGTGGATTCGATCTTTTCAAGTTTGCTAAAAAGATCCGCAGCGATCTTCGCGCTGAAGCCAGTTCCGACCCGGCCCACATGTAACAATTTTCGTTTATCATAGACGCCAAGTGCAAGAGAGCCGACTGCATTTTTATAGGCAGTTGAAGGCACATAGCCACCGATGACGAATTCTTGACGAAATGAGCATTTCGATTTTAACCATCCCTTGCCGCGGCCCGAGCGGTAAGATGCATCGGCGAGCTTCGAGATAATCCCTTCGAGGCCAAGCCGGCAGGCGTGCTCGAGAACGCGACCGCCATCGTCGGCAAAATGCGAACTGAACCGTAACATGGGCGCAGCGCCGTCAAAAAGCTTCTCCAGCACAGCCTTGCGCTCAACCAACGGGAATTCCCGCATGTTCCTTCCATCGAGATGCAAAAGGTCAAACGCGTAATAGACCAGACGGTCAGTCCGCCCCTCGCTGATATCAGCTTGCAGTGCGGAGAAACCTGCAGCCCCGGTCGCACCGTCCACCACAAGTTCGCCGTCGATAATGGCAGATTGAACAGGAAGTGACGTCAGCGCGCCGGTAAGGGGTTTGCCGAACTTCTTGGTCCAATCCAGTCCGCTGCGGGTAAAGAGGGTGGCGTTTCCTCCGTCAATGTGCGCTTGCAGCCGATAGCCGTCAAATTTCACTTCATGAAGCCACCGCTCCCCCGATGGGGCCTTCACAGAAAGTGTTGCCAACTGCGGTTCGATAAACGATGGGAGAGTTTCCTTTGCCGCGCCCGCAAGTTTGGCATGCCCTTTGGCAACAGAACCGATATTCCGTTTTGGTTTTGGGTCGGGCTTCAATCGACCCGTTTTTGACGACCAACCCGGCTCCTCGCCTTTCAAGGCTTCTATCGGGCGACCCGTCAAAACCGAGTTCGGTTGCGTCTCCAGGATATCCGGCCCGCCTTCAGTGCCCGTGTGATCGTCCTCGCCTTTGATGAGAAGCCAGTTTTCGCGCTTCTCGCCCGGACGCTGTTGCATTCGAACTAAATGCCAACTGCCCTGCAACTTTTCGCCAATTAGGTTGAACTCCAGATGGCCTTTGGCATACATCTTGTCAGGATCGTTTTTTGGCACCCAATTGCCCCTGTCCCAGACAATGACAGAACCGCCGCCATATTCACCTTTCGGGATTGTGCCCTCGAAGCCGCCATAATCGAGCGGATGGTCCTCAACATGCACCGCCAATCGCTTATCTTTGGGAGAAAGGCTTGGGCCGCGCGTCACCGCCCAGCTTTTCATCGCCCCGTTCATCTCCAGCCGGAGATCATAGTGCAGACGGCGGGCGGCATGCTTTTGAATAACAAAGCTCTGGCCGGCTTTCTTCGCCGTCAGGCCTTTCGGCTCCTTGGTGCGGTCAAAGTTTCGCTTGGCGTTATAGGTTTCAAGCGACATGCTCAGGCGGCCTTGCCGGTCTTGGTCTTTTCAGTCGGCTTTGCAGACGATTTCGCGCTCATACGCAGTGCCTCCATCAAGTCAACCACCTTGCCTTTTTTGGGCTCAGGCAATGGCGTGATTTTGCGGCCTTCAATCTTTGCCTTGACCAACTCTGCCAAAGCATTCTCGTACCGGTCGTCAAACGAAGCCGGATCGAATTTTCCCATCTTCGTACCGATAATGTGCTTGGCCAGCGTCAGCATTTCATCCTGCAGTTTCAGTACTGGAACATCTTTGAAAGCGTCGACCGCAGAACGGACTTCGTAGTCAAAATTCAGCGTGAAGGCGACGAGGCCAGCCGGTTCGATCGGCCGGATCAACAGAGTACGTACCCGCCGGAACAATACTGTTTCTGCCAGCGCCACCACCCCGTTGGCCGCAAGACCGTCGGCAATCAGGTCAAAGACCTCTCGGGATTCCTTGTTGGCTGGTGCCAGAAAATACGGCTTATCGAAGTATACGTCCTCTACTTCGTCCCGTTTGATAAATGCATCGATTGCCAACGTCTTGTCGGCTCCGGGAATTGCAGACGCCATCTCATCCGCATCGAGCATGACATAGCGACCGTCCTGGGTCTCGTAGCCTTTGACCTGCTCTTCCTTTTCGACAAGCTTTCTGGTCTCGGAATCGATAAACTCGCGATTGAGGTGATGCCCGGTTTTTCGATTAAGGGTACGAAAAGCAATACGGTCCGAAGTCGAACTGGCGCTGTAGAGCGCTATAGCGCAGTTCAATTCACCGGCTTTAAGAAAGCCCTTCCAATTCGAACGCGGCACCATCTTGATACTCCAATGCGAGGTTAATGCTGATGCCGCCTATTTGTTCCGGTCACTGAATCCGCGGCTGAGATACCGTGATCCCTTAAGACCAAAACGCCATGGCGCATCGGGGTTTTTGGTGATGCCTATGCGAGTTCCGACAAGGATGTCGTGAGCTATCCCTTTTCTCAATTCAAAAGGTGGCTGATAGGCTGACGATCCGTCCATGGCATGGTCGAGCCCCAATGCGCTTGCCAATTTTCCGGGCCCGCTGCAAAGCTGCGTTCGCGTGTCTGTGTTGCGGCGCGTCACCATCCTGTCGATACCTTGAAGCGGTTCGATTGCACGCAACAGCACGGCCTGACCGGTGCGACACACGATATTGAGACAAAGGTGGATGCCATAGGAACGGTAAATGTAAACATGAGCTGCATGCCCGAACATGGCCTTGTTGCGCGGCGTCTGACCGCGGAAACTGTGAGAGGCGGCATCGTTGTGGCCGTAGGCCTCGGTCTCGACGATCCGCCCGCCAACGCCTTTCACGTACAATTCCCAGCCAACAAGTTCCTGCGCCACAATCTCTGCTTCGCGCGAAAAGAACATGGCTAACTCGTCGCGGGTTGTATCTTGGATAAGGGTCATCGGACACTCGTCAGTGAGTTGATCCCGCAGGAGCAACAACCAGGCAATGATAAATCAGGCGAGCATTGCCTCGAGCGTTTGCAGCCGATCAGCTTCTGACGTGGGCTTGTCCCAACGCAATCTGGATATTCGGGGAAAACGCATGGCAACACCGGATTTGTGCCGCGTTGAACGGTTGAGACCTTCAAAGGCAATCTCCAGTACCAGCCCCTGATTTTTATCGGCACGCACAGAGCGCACAGGGCCGAAACGCTCAATTGTGTTGTCACGGACATATTTGTCGATCTGTTTTAGTTCG
>JANOYJ010000438.1:0-2596 GCA_031428815.1 Phyllobacterium sp. | reverse complement strand
CGGTGCGGCTTTTTTCAAGGCGCACGAAGCGTTCCGTGGCACGCTCGCGGTCTTCTTCTGGAATGCCGGGGCCGTTATCGTTGACCGAAATCGTGGCGCCCCCACTTTCTTGCGTGAGTGCTACTTTGACGACCGGCTTTTCTGTCGAGCCATGGCTATACTTGATGGCGTTATCGACAATGTTCGACAGCGCCTGTGCGATGAGTTCACGGTTGGCAGGAATTTTCAACGGCGCAAGATGGCCGCGCACGAGTTCAACGCCCGCCTCCTCTGCCACCGGCTCGTAGAGTTCGATCACGTCGTCCACGATGGTAGCGACGTCGACCGGCTCCATCACTTCAGAAGAATATCCCGCCTCAAGCCTTGAGATCATCAGGATCGCATTAAAGGTTTTGATGAGTTGGTCGGATTCCGCGATCATGTCCTCAATCGCGCCTTTGTATCCCGCCGTCGTCTGCTTGGAGGCAAGCGCAGATTCGGCGCGGTTGCGCAGACGCGTTAAGGGCGTTTTGAGGTCATGCGCGATGTTGTCGGAGACCTGTTTCAGGCCATCATTCAAGTCGCTGATTTTACCGAGCATGCCGTTTAAATTTGTGGACAGCCGGTCGAACTCGTCGCCCGATCCCGTCACCGGCAGGCGGCCAGTCAGGTCGCCGCCCATGATACGGTTAGAGGCGATGGACACGGCATCGATGCGCTTCAGCGCTTGGCGACCGACGAAATACCAGATGAGCAAGGCACCCAGGCCCATCATGCCGAGCGCCAATATCAAAGCTCGGCGGATAACGAGGCGGAAGCGCTCTGGCTCGGCCAAATCGCGACCGACGAGCACGCGCATACCATTGGGCAGCGCAATAATTTGTGCGAGCGCCGGATGGTCGCGTTCCTTGGCGTTCTCTGAGAACCGCTCATATCTGAACGGCCGCTCAGTCCAGCCTTCTTTTGCCAAGACGCCGGGTTCGACTTTTTCAACATTGCCGACCAAAATCCGACCGGCTTCATCGGTCACCAGATAAAGGTTAGCGCCAGGCTGCCGTGAGCGTCTGTCAATGGTGCGCACCAAAACCGGAATGCCGCCGCGCTGATAGGCATTATTGAGCTCAAGGATTTCCGCGTTAATGCTTTCTCGGGTTTGTCCGGTCAAAAAACGTACGGATTCTCCGGTCATGTAAAACACCAAGACGACTGCGCAAATTGCAAACAACATCAGATACAGCGCCGAAAGTCGTGCCGCTGTTGTTGAGAAAATGGTTCTAAGCCGCCCCATCAGGCCTTGCCCGGGGCTTTGAGCATGTAGCCGGCGCCGCGCACGGTGTGCAGAAGCGGGCCGCCAAAATCTTTTTCGATTTTTCCGCGCAGACGCGAAATATGGACATCAATAACATTGGTCTGCGGATCGAAATGATATTCCCAGACATTTTCCAACAGCATGGTGCGGGTCACGACTTGCCCTGCATGGCGCATTAAATATTCGAGCAGGCGAAATTCACGGGGCTGCAAAGTAATTTCCTTGCCATCGCGCTTGGCTGAATGCGACATGCGGTCGAGTTCAAGATCACCGACACGATATGTCGTCTCGACATCGCTGGATGAAAGGCGGCGCTGCAGGACTTCGACACGGGCGAGCAGTTCGGAAAAAGCATAGGGCTTGGTCAAATAATCATCGCCGCCAGCGCGAAGCCCTGTCACGCGATCATCGACTTGGCCCAGCGCGGAAAGAATGAGTGCAGGCGTTTTATTACCTTTCGCGCGGAGCGCGGCTATGACGGAAAGACCATCGCGGCGCGGCAACATGCGGTCCACGACAATCACATCATAATTGCCAATGTCGGCAAGCGAATATCCGGATTCACCATCAGCGGCGAGATCAACGGAATGACCCGCCTCTTTGAACGCCTTCGACAAATATTGCGCGGCATCGCGGTCGTCTTCGATAATGAGTATTTTCATCTTCTGACTATCGGTCTTTCGCACCGGATTCGCAATAATTGCTGGAGCGGGATTATTGGCCTGAGAGCCCGGTCGGCAGCGGGCGTTTGGGCACCCGCTGCCTTGAAATTCCCCGGTCACCGGTGGGGGTGAATAAAGCCGGTTTCCGGGAAATTCATTTTCAACCTTTAGCGACAGGGAAGGCTACGAAGCGGCTGCCGCGTTCGCCATCAATTTGCATCAGGACAGCCTTGCGACCGCTCTTTTCGGCGGCATTCACTGCGGCCGTGATGTCTTCGGACGATTTCACCGGCGATGAGTTGACGGTAACGATCACATCACCGGGACTGACGCCGCGCTCGGCGGCAGCACTGTCCGGATCAACATCTGTGACGACCAATCCTTCACCCTTATCGTTGGGTGTGACGGTAAGACCGAGCGAGGCAAGGCTTTGCGGCTCGACCATTGCCGGCTTCGAGTCGGCCTTTTGCTCCTTGTCAACGAGCATTTCTATGCCAATCGAAATCGTTTCTGACTTGCCATTACGCCAGATTGAGAACTCGGTTTTGGTGCCGGGAACAATGGCGGCGACTTTCTTGGCGAGATCCTTCGGGGATTCGACAGCAACGCCGTTGATCGCCGTGATAACATCACCCGCCTTGATGCC
>JANOYJ010000437.1:0-1555 GCA_031428815.1 Phyllobacterium sp. | reverse complement strand
GACCCCGCGCGTCCAGACTTTTGTGGAGGTGAAACCCCATTTCTCCAATTCGAGGCAAATCGAAGGAGTCGGAACAAGGCAGGTCTGCGCCCTGTTGTGAAACCGCCGCAAAAAGCCATACGTCAGGCTTAACGGAACAGGCAGCCTTTGGCGCAGATATTCCGGGAACTTGGTATGAAAGCTGGTGGTAAACGGCCAGTTGCGGGCGATACAGATTTTGCGCGCCAAAATTCCGAGCGGACCTTCGGTGGCGATATGAACATAGGCGGGCTGTAATTCACCCAATCGCTTCGCCATGGCGCGGCGATGCGTGAGCGCCAAGCGGATTTCGGGATAGGTCGGGCAGGGAACGGAACGATAGTCCTGCGGCGAAATGATCGTCACCTGATAGCCGCGCTCGCGCATACCCTCCGTCACTTTGGCAAGCGTGCGCACAACACCGTTGACTTGCGGATGCCAAGCATCCGTAACAATGACCAAATGTGACATCAGGCAGCCCTTGCAGGTTGACGGGAGGTGGCGGGAGGCAGGGCGATGGGTGGCTTGTGCGCGATCAAATGTTGCCAAGAAATCAGCTCAAACCTACCGTCGTCATGCTCGCCGACAGCCGTGCAGCTCTCCACCCAATCGCCAGTGTTGATATAGGTAACGCCATTCAGCGGCTCGATCGTCGCGTGATGGATGTGTCCGCAGATCACGCCATCCGCGCCGGATCTTATCGCCTCTTCGGCCACCACATTTTGAAACGCACCGATAAAGTTGACGGCTTCTTTGACCCTCACTTTAGCCCAGGATGAGAACGACCAATAGGGCAAGCCCAAAAGACTGCGCACCTTGTTCATGATGACGTTGATGCTGATCGCGGCGTCATATGCCCAGTCACCGAGATAGGCGATTTTACGGTAATTGTGGACGACGACATCAAACTGATCGCCATGGATCACAAGAAATTTCTTACCATCGGCCGTTTCATGGATATCGCGGTCCATGACCTCAATGCCGCCGAAATGCAGACCTTGGAACTCACGAAGAAACTCGTCATGGTTCCCGGCGATATAAATTACCCGCGAACCCTTGCGTGACTTGCGCAGAATTTTCTGAACCACATCATTGTGCTCTTGCGGCCAATGCCAAGAGCGCCGGAGCCGCCAGCCGTCAATAATATCACCCACAAGGTAGATCTTGTCCGCATCATGAGTTTTTAGAAAACTCAGCAAAAAGCTGGCCTGTGACGCCTTGGAACCGAGATGTACGTCGGAAATAAATAAGGTTCTGAAATGTCTTATGTCGTCGTCATCGTCCGTCATATACCGCACCCGAGTGAAAGGTCTGAGCGCGGCTAACCAGATTCATGCAACAGCGATGTGACACGATCTGTTTGACCGGTATGAGGTAACTTGCTTTTTCTAGAAATGAGCGTGGCGCAGTTGTTTTCACGCATGGTCGAAATGGCATGTCTGTGATTTAAGGACAGCCAAGAGGCAAATCCGTTCGCGGTATTCCGCTTATAGGGAGGAGAGCAATAAATGACCGACCAGATCACGCCGCAGACAGA
>JANOYJ010000436.1:0-5177 GCA_031428815.1 Phyllobacterium sp. | reverse complement strand
GCCCTCCAAAATCCACAACTTGCAGCGCAAACGCTCCCAGATTTGTGCAGCCCAATGAGCCATCCGTGACAAACGGTCGTCTGGATAGGAGCGCCACGCCACCGACAAAATCCTGGCTCGCGCAATAAAATTGGTGGGGATAAAGATGCTTCAGTCCCTCGAGCTTCGGCTGCCACATCGCCGAAACTTCTTCCGCAGCGATCACATCCGGTTTCAGCGAGCCGATGAGGCGGATCACTTCATTCGGCGTTTCATTGTCAAAACGTAGATTGATCTGCAAAAGCCTGTAATTTACCCCGTCAGAAGGCTCTGCCGTGGCCATGGACCGCAACAGGCCCAAATTGCCCAACGTGGTCACAAATATCAGCAATCCGGACACAACCATTGAGGCGCCACCCAGAAACCCGCCAAAGAAAATCAATATCAGCCCCGACAACACAGCCGCCACCGACAGATAAAGCCGCAAATGCGAAAGCGAATCCAGAGCCGGATGCAAAGCCCCGAAATATCCGCCAATCAGCATCGCGAAGATACCAAGGCAGATAGTGTAAAGAAAAGCGCGGAAGAATTTCAAAGGATAAATGCTCTGGTTTGCAGAGGCGCTTGCATCATGAAATTGCGGCTGTGGTTGGGCGCGCTCTTAGAGGTCGCTCACTTTGATGATCCGTAATCCACTACTTGTCTTAAATCCCCGATCGTTGGTCACTATTGCTTCGCAGTCAAATGCAATCGCCGAACACACATGCGTTGCGTCAATAAGTTTGAGACCAAGTTCTGCGCCGGTCTTGGCGGCGCGGTCCAGCAACGCGAAATCTATAGGAGCGACCTCAAAGGCCCCCGTGTCGAAAACCAGTTTCCGGTAACTTTGCTCTAGGTCCAGCCGCTTATCCCGATAGGCACCATAGAGGCATTCCGCAACGGCAAGTTCATTGGTGATGAATTGAGCTTCCGTTTCCATAAGATACTGGAATAGTGCCGCCATCTTGTTTTGGAACGCCACCGCACCTTCAACATAGTAAATCAAAGAGTTTGCGTCGAAATAGACCCGGGTTAGGCCGTTCAACGCGGGATTATTCTTCACCGCGGAACTCTCGTTGCCTTGCCTCTATTTTTTCAACGGAGGTCGGTCCGTGTGCCCGTGCCCCTGCGCCTTTAAGAGCTAAAAGTCGCTCGAGTATACTCAATCTCTCAATCCCCATTTCTCTTTCTGCACTGCGTGGAAGCTGCGCCTTCAGGGCCTCCTCGTCGAGATAAGATCGTGACCGTCTGAGCTGCCTGGCAGACTTATCTAAAAGGAGCCGTGTTGCTTCAGAAAGCCGAATTGACGTTGGTTGCGCGGACCCGGACATCACTAAACCTCACTTGACTACATGTAGTAGTATGTAGTCAAACGTCATTTTATGTCAATGGATTACCTACTGAAACGCCGGTTCATAAAAGCTGCGCAGCTTCCTTGAATGCAGCTTTTCGTCCGGCATAGCGGCAAGTTTTTCCATCGCTCTAATGCCGATGGTCAAATGCTGCGACACTTGCCGCTTGTAAAACTCCGTCGCCATGCCTGGGAGCTTTAACTCGCCATGCAGCGGTTTATCGGAGACACAGAGGAGCGTGCCATAGGGAATCCTAAACCTGAACCCGTTGGCTGCGATGGTTGCGCTTTCCATATCGAGCGCGATAGCCCGCGATTGCGACAGACGCTGCACCGGGCCGCGCTGGTCGCGCAGTTCCCAATTGCGGTTATCGATCGTCGCAACTGTGCCGGTGCGCATGATCTTTTTCAGCTCATAGCCTTCAAGCCCGGTTACTTCCTCAACCGCATCCTCCAAGGCGACCTGAACTTCGGCGAGCGCGGGAATGGGTATCCAGACCGGCAAATCGGCATCAAGCACGTGATCTTCGCGCATATAAGCATGCGCCAGAACATAATCGCCCAAAGCCTGCGTATTTCGAAGGCCCGCGCAATGGCCAAGCATGATCCAAGCATGCGGGCGCAGAACGGCGATATGGTCGGTGATGGTCTTGGCATTGGAGGGGCCGACGCCGATATTGACCATGGTAATACCGCCGGATGTGCCTTTGATCAGATGGTAGGCCGGCATTTGCGGCAGGCGGCCGGGGGCTGTTCCGCTGGATGGCGCGCTTTGGCCAGCCAAAGTCAACACGTGACCCGGTTCAACAAAGGCATCATACCCGCCGCCGCCTTCGGCCATCAGCTTGCGCGCCATGGCGGTGAATTCGTCCATATAGAATTGGTAATTGGTGAAAATCACAAAATTCTGGAAATGTGTCGGGCTGGTTGCCGTGTAGTGCGCTAGGCGGTGCAGCGAGTAATCGATGCGCTGCGCCGTAAATGGCGCGAGCGGCAACGGTTCGCCGGGGCGGTTTTCAAAGGTGCCATTGGCGATGCGATCATCCGTATCAGCCAAATCCGGCACATCGAATATGTCGCGCAACGGCCGCGTGAAAGCATCAGAGACAGATTGGTCAACATGCGTGCCTTCGAGAAACGCAAAATGCAGTGGGATGGGGGTGGTCGATTCCCCGACAATGATCGGGACGCCATGGTTTTTCAAAAGCAGGCCGATCTGCTCGGTGAGATATGTATGAAAAAGGTCAGGCCGTGTGATCGTTGTTGAATAGTCGCCTGGTGCTGAAACATGGCCGAACGCGATGCGGCTATCAACCTGCGCATAGCTGCTCGTTGCAAACCGGAGTTCTGGATAAAAAGCCCTGATCCGACCGGCGGGGGCATTCCCCCGTGCAACGCTCTCGAATGAGTCACGTAAATATAGGGTATTGCGATTGTATAGTGCCAGAAGCGTGGCCACGACATCTATGGCGCTGGTGAAGCTTTTTGCCTCAAAGGCTGGCGGCGAAACGATAATAGACGTGTCGAATTTCTTGTTCTTGCTCATGACAAGCTAATAAACATAGATTCCGGTTTGCGAAAGAGGCGAATTCGGAACGTGTCCCAAACATGACACCGGCGTGACAAGCCTGTGGATAGCCGTGGATTTGAATTATGGGAAAAGTCACTTACATCCGCTGCAATGACACCATTAGAACGAGACCGGCACCACTCACTTTATGCGATGCCCCGTCATTCTTCACGGCGCTAATCGCAATTGCAGGTCCGACGAGCAACAGAAGGCCGGCAAAGGCACTGAAGGCGAAGTTCGCGCGGCGATGATTGGCGTTCATAATGATATCCCTGTGTTCGAAATTTCAATTATTTAATAAGCGAGCAAGAAACGCCGTTCTGAAATGAACATGCATGGAGCTGGCCGATTTCAATGGCCCGCGCCGGACGTGTCGCGCCTTCGATCAACGCCGCAAATGCAAAGCCGAAAATCACGGCCAACAAGCAGATGATGGTGAAGCGGCGGGCGAGAACAGCAGTTTCAAAGCGCATTTAAGTCTCCTTATATGAGCAAGATACGGGAGAAGCGCTGAACCAAGCCTGATGGGGTCGTTCATAGTGGGTTCATTTGTATGAAGATCGGGCTTTATCCCCCGGCCCGTCTCGCCTATCTTTGGATAAACAGGAGCGCCCGATGAATCAGACCAAGCCAATAGACCTCTATTACTGGCCAACCCCGAACGGCTGGAAAATCAGCATCATGCTGGAGGAGCTCGGCGTTCCTTATGAAGTGAAATACATCAATATAGGCACTGGCGACCAGTTCAAACCGGAATTCCTGGCGATTTCACCCAATAACCGCATGCCCGCTATTGTCGATCCCGAAGGTCCGGACAACAAGCCCATATCCGTTTTTGAATCCGGTGCAATCCTGCAATATCTTGGACGCAAGTTTGATAGATTTTACCCCAAGGACGAACGCGCGCGCGTGGAAACCGACGAATGGCTGTTTTGGCAGGTGGGTGGCCTCGGCCCTATGGCAGGCCAAGCGCATCATTTCCGCCAATATGCACCGGAAAAAATCGAGTACGGCATCACCCGATATACCAATGAGGTCAACCGGCTCTATGGCGTGATGAATACGCGCCTCGCAGATCGCGACTATCTTGCAGGAGACTTTTCAATCGCCGACATGGCAGCCATTGGCTGGGTCATTCCACATGATCGGCAGGGCCAAAACCTCTCCGACTTTCCCAACCTGAACCGCTGGTACCAGTCCGTGAAATCCCGCCCCGCTGTCATTCGCGGTATAAATGTTGGAAAGGATCACAGCGAACGGACAAATCTTGCCGATGATAAGGAAGCGCAGAAGGTGCTGTTCGGGCAGCGGGCGCGCTGATGGTTAACATTGCGAACTTACTTCGGTGACAAAAAGCCCCGTGCAAACCATGTTGCACGGAGGCCTTGAAACGAAATCAAACTTTCGTGAGACTTACTGCTTGACCCAGGCTTCAGTCTTGCAAATCAGTCCGCCAAGGACACAGCCCGACATGCTCAGGGTAGAGCCGCTGATCTTGGCCTTGCCCTTGTATGTTTTCTTTTCCTTCAAATCTGTGAGCGAGCCGCGATAGCCGCCATTCTTAGGACTCATCGAACCAGCCTGCTGACCAGCGAATTCGCCCGTCTGAACGATTGCGCAAAAGGCCCCGCCACATTTCTGGAACTTGACGATGGCACCGGTCGGACGCTTCCAGTTGCCTTCGATGGCATCAGCGTTCGAAACAGCAGTTGCTCCAAAAAGTACAGCAGCGGTCAAAAGTAGTTTGCGGATCATGAATTCCTCCTGAGCAATGGGCTCCAGCCTCCCGCCGGACTTAAATACCTTACGCCAACGTAAACGTAATCCAATTTGCCGCACTTGGAAATCCATCACTCAGGGTAAGATCGAGGTTTTTTTCAGGAATTTCCACGCGGATTTTCCTCAAGATCGTAACGTCAAAAATCCTGCTTTGGTTTTCATAGTTACCGCACCCTTTCTTTAGCGTCGAAAATTTTATCACGAATTTTCCATATCTCATTGAAAACGCAGCATTCTTCTACTTAACAAAAAGCGAAATTAAACTCTCGTTTGGTTTTCATTCGCATCAAATTAAGCACAACATTTAACGACGGATTAGAGCCCATGCTTCATTCTCCAAAACATCGAGAGACCGGGAAACACCGGAAAAAATGTAACGCTCTCAAGGGTTTAAAGGGGACAAAAAATGGCACGTTTCGAAATTCATGATGCACAAGTCGGCACAATGGGCGCGGATGC
>JANOYJ010000435.1:0-5667 GCA_031428815.1 Phyllobacterium sp. | reverse complement strand
GATTGGTCAATTCTGACCCCCGAGCGTGCCGTTGACGGTGCAAGAATTCAGTAGATAGCTGCCCAACCGGTTAAGACCACAAGAACCAGAGTGACCAGAGACCCCGCGACATACAAAACGGTTCTGGCGCGACCACCTTTGGCCGCGTTGCCGCCGCGCAAATAGATCACCATGTGAGTCACCCGGATCGCAACGTGTCCCCATACCAGAGCCGCCAGCGTGGTTGGCCCGACACCCACCATCATTGCCAACAGGGCGGGTGCTACGAAGGGCGTGAGCGCCTCGACGGAGTTCATGTGCACGCGGTCGATGCGGTAAAGAAGATTGGCGTCATCGGCAGGAATGACCGGACCAGAGAGTGCCCCGAAACGCCCTTTGGACGACCCCGAGTAGCTGGCCAAAAGGACAGATTGAAGACAGAGCGCAAGCACCCCGATGATGCTGATTGTGTAGGCTTCCATGCTGAACTCCACTGTTTTTAATCATGTTTGAAAAAGAGATGAGATTAGTTCCGGTGCGAGAACACCGCAAGTAGAGCGGCTGGGCCGACAATGCGAGATAGCTCAGCAAGCGTTTATGCAAGCCGGGTCGCTGTCACGGCTTCTCCAGCCGCGCCATCAGAGACGATGTATCCCAGCGATTGCCGCCCATGGCCTGGACATCGCCATAAAACTGATCGACCAGAGCCGTGACTGGGAGCTTTGCGCCATTGCGCCGCGCTTCGTCGAGGCAGATGCCCAAGTCTTTGCGCATCCAATCTATGGCAAAGCCGAAATCAAACTTTCCGGCATTCATTGCCTTGTGACGGTTTTCCATCTGCCAAGAGCCGGCCGCGCCCTTTGAGATGACCTCGACGACTTTGTCTATGTCGAGTCCGGCGCGTTTGCCGAAATGCACGCCTTCGGCAAGACCTTGCACAAGACCCGCAATGCAAATCTGGTTGACCATTTTCGTCAACTGTCCTGACCCGACCGGGCCCATCAGGCCGACCATTCGGGCGAAGGCGTCGATCACGGGCTTGGCCGTGTCGTAGGCCGCTTGTTCGCCGCCGACCATGACGGTCAAAACGCCATTCTCAGCACCTGCTTGGCCACCGGAGACGGGTGCGTCGAGGAAATGGATGCCTGACTTTTCCGCAATCCCGGCAAGTTCGCGGGCGACTTCGGCCGACGCCGTTGTATGATCGATGAAGATCGCGCCTGCCTTCATCGTGGCGAAGGCACCGTTCTCACCAATGGTCACCGCACGTAGATCGTCATCATTGCCAACACAGGCGAAAACGAAGTCTTTGTCTTTGGCAGCCTCAGCGGGGGTCGTTCCCAAAGTGCCCCCATGCTCAGCGACCCATTTCCCGGCCTTGGCCGTTGTCCGGTTATAGACGGTGACGTCATGGCCGCCGCGACTTTTCAAATGCGCTGCCATCGGATAGCCCATTGTGCCGAGACCAAGGAATGCGACTTTTGCCAAAATAATCTCCATCAAAATCTGACCCGTGATTGCCAGTTTGATGACGGTCACGCAACAGGCAAGACACGGTCAGCGAATGACCGGCTTGCACAAAAGCGTTTCATCGGGGTCAGTGAAGATCGGGTGGGTGCGGTATTGCTCGTCGAGAAAGTCAATCGCGGCGCGCACTTTTGGCGGCACAAACCGGCGGCTTGGATAGACGGCGAACATGGGAAGCGCTTTGCTTTCATAATCCGGGAGTACGACTTCCATTGCCCCACCATGATGATAGTCCGAAAACAACCATGCCGGTGCAATGACAATGCCAAGGCCTGAGATTGCCGCTTCTCTTATTGCGTCGGAATTATTGATCTTCATCCGGCAATTGATGTCGATGGTCTCGGACTGGCCATCGCGCATGAATGTCCAACGGCGCACCATTTCCCGTCCGGTGAAGCAGACGAAATCATGCTTAGCCAGATCCGTCGGCGTCTTTGGTCGACCCTTTCTGTCCAAGTAGGCTTTCGAGGCAAAGAGCAGGAAGGGCGCTTCGCCGATTTTCCGAGCCACCAATCCCTGTTCTTCGACAGGTCCAAAGTGAATGTGTAGATCAATGCCTTCCTCGACGAGATTGGGAACGCCGTCATGCAGAACGAGTTCAACGTCAAGTTCCGGGTGCATCTGCATAAATTTGCCGAGAAGGGGCACAACATGAAGGCGGGCAAAGGCGGCGACGGTTGCCATGCGCAGCAGACCGGTTATGCGCCCCTTGGTCTCGCGCACGCTGTCCATGGCATGGTCCATCAGTTCGATGGCGTGGCGGGCGTTTTCGGCAAAGGTCTTGCCGTCATCCGTCAGCGTGAGGCTGCGCGTTGTGCGATTAAGGAGGCGGCTGCCAAGATGCTCTTCGAGCGCCGATACGTGCTTGGAGACTGCCGGCTGACCAAGACCCAGTTGCTTTGCAGCCGTCGAGAAACTCTCGGTTTCAGCAACGCGCAGAAAAACGCGGGTGGCAATATCAACGTCCATATTCATTCCATTTTTGAATAATTCATATGGGTATTTCTATCATTACAATATCATTCCTTTGCAATCATATCAAGCAGGCCGGTGCGAAACGTAATCGCAGACCGGAATTCAACCGGGGTGAGGCGCATTGATTGCGCAACACCGAGATAAGGAATTTAAACTATGAAAAAGTTGTCGATTATCGTTGCAGCCGCGCTTTTGTCACTCACCGGCCTTGCTGAGGCGCAGTCGTTTGATCTTAACAGCATGCCGCTCAGCAATATTCCGTCAAATTTGGATGCGGTTTCGACGGGTTCTGTTGCTCCTGCGAAAGTGCTTATGCGCACAGTGAAGCGCGATGGCGCGAGCGTCACTCAGTATTACACAATCGCCAAGAATGGCGCGATTGAGGTTCATTCTGAAAAGTAAGGCAGTCGAAACGGTGATCATGAACTGCCGGTCAGTCGACCGGCAGAGATCAGCGAATGAGATGCTTGGTGAGACGACGCTCCATGGCATCCCAGATGTTGCGCACGGTTTCCACCATCGCGAGATAGATCAGCGCGGCCCAGATATAGGTTTGGAAATCAAACGAGCGCGAGTAGGCGCGGCGGGTTTCGCCCATCAGGTCGTAGACGGTGATAATCGACACGACCGCTGAGCCTTTCAGCATCAAGATGAGTTCATTGCCATAGGGACGCAAGGCGACGATTAGCGCTTGCGGCAGGATGATTTTGAAGAAGGTCAGGATTTTGGGCATGCCCAGTGAGGCTGCGCCTTCCCACTGTCCCTTGCCGACACTTTGTATCGCTCCCGACAAGATTTCAGCCTGATAGGCGGCGGTGTTCAAGGTGAAGGCGAAGACGCCACAATTCCAGGCATCCTTGAAGAAACCCCAAAGGCCGACTGCTTCAAGTTGCGGACGGAATTGGCCGAGACCGTAGTAAATCAGGAAGGTTTGCGCGAGGAGGGGGGTTCCGCGGAAGAAGTAGACATAGCCATAAGAGATGCCGGACATAATGCGATTTTTCGACATGCGCATGTAGGCGATGGGAAATGATAGCAAAGCTCCGAGCACGATGGACATGGCGACCAGAGCCAAGGTTACTTTCAAACCGTCCCAATATTTTGGTGCATATTTGGCGAAGAGTTCGGGATTGTAGGCGCTGATCAGGAATAGCGCGAGCCCGATGAATACCAGCGCCCAAAAGCCGAGCAGGCACCAGCCAATGATGCGCTCTCGCGTCCAAGGCTTTGGTGGCGCATGCGGGCGGCGAATGATGCTTGCGTCAGTGCTCATCGCGCCACTCCGCTCTTCTTCGTCCATGCTTCGATTCTTTCAATGAAGAACGATGAAACAATGGCGAGTACCAGATAGATCAGGCAGGCGAGACCGAAGAACAGGAAGGCCTCCTTGGTGACGCGGGCCGCAATCCCGGTCTGGCGCAAAATGTCGGAGAGGCCGATGACCGAGACAAGGGCTGTGTCTTTCAAAAGGATCAGCCACAGATTGGCGAGGCCGGGCAAAGCGAGGCGAATAAGCTGCGGCAGGATGATGAGCCGCATGGTCTGGCCCTTGTGCAAGCCAACCGCATAACCGCCTTCATACTGCCCCTTTGGAATGGCGCGGAAGGCGGACAGAAAGACTTCACTGGCATAAGACGAGAAGACCACGCCGAGCGCCAGCATGCCTGAGACAAACGAGTTGATTTCTATTTGCGTTGTGAAACCCAGCAAAGTCAGCAGTTTCTGAATGCCGATCTGGATTCCGAAATAGACCAGAAACAGCGTAAGCAATTCGGGGAGCCCGCGAAAAATTGTCGTGTAAATATTGGCGGCGAGTTTGATGCTTGGCTCATCGGACTGTTTGCCGAGGGCAATAAAAAAGCCGATCAGAAGCCCGATCGGCAAGGTGCATAATGCGAGAGAGACGGTGATGAACACGCCATGCGCGATGTCGTCAAGCCAGCCTTGCGGCCCCCAACTTAATAGCGTCAACGCATTGTCCATCGCCGTCCCCCGGGTTTCAACACGGGTTATGACGGCGAACCGCCATAACCTTGATGTGGAACTTTAGATCAGCCGCCGTAGACGTCGAACTTGAAGTACTTGTCTTGGATGGTTTTGTATTCGCCACTGGCGCGAATGGCGTCGATTGCGGCATTCAGCTTTTCGGCGAGAGCGGTTTCACCCTTGCGGACCGCAATGCCTGCGCCTTCGCCATGGATTACTGGATCAGTAGCGATTGTTCCAAGGAGCTTGCAGCACGCGCCTTCAGGTGTTGCGAGAAAGCCGTTCAGCACCATGACGTCGTCCATCACGGCATCAACACGGCCGCTGGCGATGTCCAGTTGGTATTCTTGTGCTGACGGGAAACCCTTGATGTCCGAATCGCCATATTTTGCTTCAGCATAGTTGAAATGGGTCGTCGACGCCTGAACGCCAAGTGACTTGCCCTTCAAGGCTTCCGGCGTGATATCGGCAATGGTGGAGTCTTTCGGTACCAATATGGCCGGTGGCGTGTTGTAGTATTTGCGAGTGAAATCCACTTTTTCTTTGCGCTCGGCGGTGATCGACATGGATGCGATGATCGCGTCGAATTTGCCAGCTTGAAGGGCGGGAATGATGCCGTCCCAATCCTGTGTGACGATTTCACATTTCATTTTCATTTGCGCGCACAGGGCGTTTGCAATGTCGATGTCAAAGCCTTCGAGCTTTCCATCGGCTGTGAGATTGTTGAAGGGCGGATACGCGCCTTCTGTGCCGACTTTCAAAATGTCTTCAGCGTGGCCAAGCCCCATTGTCAGGGCGAGGGCGGCAGCAGATAGTGTAAGTTTCAGACCAAATTTCATCTTTTCTTGTTCCTCTCTGTTGTGAGGACCGGCGCAAAGCTCCTGTCCCCGGCAACGGCTTAAGCCGTGCAGGCTTTGATATTCCCACCAATTTTCCATGAATTGCAACAGCCAATGCGTTAGAAATGTTCAAGGATTTGACATTATGCCGACAATGCTTTGGCAAATTGTCAATTACGCAACGAAAGGTTTTGGCAAGTTGAGATACCTGAGGATGAACTCGGCGATTTCTACCACATCATCGAGATCAAAAACTGGCAGAGTTTCACTACTCAACTTCGTATCTGATGCGATCGCTATGATCGATTTATCCATGGGCGATAGCGCTTCGCCTGATCCGCCGCGCCGGACCTCAATCTTG